>PMJN01000460.1 GCA_003157445.1 Micrococcales bacterium | reverse complement strand
CCGATGCCGTTGGCGTTGGCCGCCATGGCATCGACGAGCCCGACGACGGTCCCGTCCACCGACAGCAGCGGGCCACCGGAGTTGCCGGGGTTGACCGGTGCGTCGGTCTGGATCAGCCCGCCCAGCGAGCTGTTGTTGACGTCGATGGTTCGCCCGAGCCCGCTGATGGAACCCTTGGCCAAAGACTCAGGTCCGGCCAGCGGGTAGCCGATGGCGCCGACGTCGGTGCCGACCTCGGGCTGGCTGGTGCCCAGGGCGAAGATGTGCCCGGTCAGGGGGGTGGGGGTCTGGACCAGAGCGAGATCGGCCTGGGTGTCGATGCCGACCACGGTCCCGGTGGTGGTGGTCCCGTTGGCGCGTATCACGATGCTGACGGCTCCGTTGACGACATGGGCAACAGTGGCCACCAGGTTTGGGGCGATGAGGAATCCGCTGCCGACGTCGCCGCCATTGCAGGCGATGGTCTCGATCCGCACGACGCCGTCGGAGACCTGGCTGTAGAGCGCGGGGAAGGTCTGGGTCGAGGCCGTACTCATGGCGCTCGGGGCGGGGCTCGAGGTGGTGGCGGCCGGCGGGTTCGTGGTGGCGGCCACCGGTGGGGTCTTCGACTGGCCGCCCGTGTTACGGCTGACAAACACGGCCGCGGTGCCACCGAGCAGGACGAGCATCAGAGCCACACCGGCGGCCAGCAGCGCCACAGTTCTTGGCCTCATGGCGCTGGCCTGGACACCGGCTGCCGGCCTCTGCTCGTTCGTGCCGTACGCGGTAGGTGGGACAGGTACTGTCTGCATGGGTTGGGTGATGGCCGAAAGGGCGGTGCCGCACTTTGCGCAGAAGCGTGTACCGGCCTCCACGTGTGTACCGCATTCAGGACAAAACGACATGGCGCCACTTCCCCCATCAGCCAGTTACTCGCGGCATCCGGTGTCGGGCCAGATTGGTTGCCCCTTTGCTGGTCCGCACTGGTTGCTCTCAACAAAAACTTACGGTCCTTGCCTGCTCGCGTCTAGGCCAAAGCCGCCCGCCACGCCGGTTTGCCGCCAGGGGCGTCGCGTGCTGTCTGCGGCGCTCGTAGCCGCAGTCAAAGCCCGGGTGGCCACGCAATCCCCTCGGCAGGCGCCGCTGATCCAGCCAGCGCGGGATTTGGCACGGCAACCACATCGGGCATCCGGTCTTGGGTGGTTCGGCTGCGGGCGGGTTGGGAATGCGGTGACCGGCTGGTCTAGTGCCGTGCTTTCGGCTGGACGAGCCCGATGTCGTAGGCCAGGACGACCACCTGCACGCGGTCGCGTAGTCCCAGCTTGGCCAGGATGTGCCCGACGTGGGTCTTGATGGTGGCATCGGANNCGTTGGCCTGGTCCTGGGCTGCTGCAGGGTCGGGCAGGTGCGGGCCGAACGTGTCCAGCAGCCGGCGCGTGACGCTGGGGGCCACCACCGCATCACCGGAGGCAACAGCGCGGATCGCGGCGACCAGCTCGGAGGGGGCAACGAGCTTCAGCAGGAAGCCGCTGGCCCCGGCACGCAACCCTGCGTAAGCGTATTCGTCCAGGTCGAACGTGGTCAGCAGAAGCACCCGCGAGGTCGTTCCCGAGGCTACGATCGCGCGGGTGGCCTCGATGCCGTTCATCACCGGCATCCGGATGTCGAGCAGCACAACATCTGGCTTGAGTCGCGCTGTCATCTCGACAGCGGCCGCGCCGTCGCCGGCTTCACCACAGACCGACAGGTCATCGTGAGCCTCCAGAACCATGCCGAGAGCCATCCGCAGCAGTGGCTGATCGTCCACGAGCAGCACCGAGGTCACGGTTCGTCGTCCTCGGTCCGTGGCAGCAGCACGACAACCCGCCACCCACCTTGGGGCCGCGGTCCTACCTGCAGGGTGCCGTCGTAGGCGGCCACCCGTTCGCGCATACCCAGCAGCCCTCGCCCCTGGGTCGGCTCAGCCCCGTAGGGGCGAATGCTGGGGGCTCCTCCTTGGTCGACCACTTCGACGCCCAGCATGTGTCCGGTGACCCGGACGTCCACCAGCGCGCGGGCGCCGGACCCACCGTGCTTGAGTGCGTTGGTCAGTGCCTCCTGGACGACTCGGTAGGCGACCAGCTGCAGCCCCTGTGCCACAGGGAACCCGTCTGCGCCGGAGATCGTGAAGGTCACCGGTAGCCCGGCGTCGCTGACTTGCGCGGCGAGCGCGGCCAGTGCATTCAGGTCCGGTTGCGGGCTTGTGCCTGCCGACTCCTGGCCAGAGTGGTCGGCCAGGACCCCAAGCAGGGCGTGCATATCGGACAGGGCGGCACGGCCCGTTGCCGAGACGGCATCCATGGCGGTCACTGCCTGATCCGGGTGGGCGGCCAGCGCAAACCGGGCCCCGTCCGCCAGCGCGGTCATCACCGCCAGGTGATGGGCCACNNACGTCGTGCATCTCTCTTGCGATACGTGCCCGTTCGGCAGCGGTGGCGATCACCGACTGCTGGTCGCGGTCTCGTTCGAGGCGTTCGGCTCGGTCGCGCAAGGAGGCCAGGTATGCCCGCCGGGTGCGGACGTTCAGACCCAGCACTCCTGCAGCCACGGCCATCCCGCTGAGCAGCACGATCATGTACAACAGGGAGCGACCGCTGGACCACCGCATGGCGGCCAGCACGATGCCTAGCTCGAGCACCCCGGCGCAGGCCATCGTTGGCCGTAGCGACTCGTAGGCGGCCACTGTGTAGAACGCGACGAGCAGCGCAAGATCGCAGCCCAGCGGCTGGCCGCCGATGAGCCACTGTGTGAAGGCGATCATCGCGACCAGACCAAAGACCAGTGTTGGCCAACGCCGTCGCCACAGCAGCGGGGCGACCATGGCTGTGCTCAGCGCCGCGTCAGGCCACCCGCCGAAGGTCCCGGGGGCAGCGAACAGCAACACCACCACGGCGAGCCCAAGATCGCTCAGGCGCGCCATCTGGGCCGACATCCAGAAACCGCCGCTGTGCGCGGGACGCGCACTGCCCGGCCGCCATGTGTCGGCGGCCGGGCTCTTGGCGAAGGTGGCGCTAGGCGTCACGGCGATGTAGCAGGACCAGTCCCGCCGCGAAGGCGACCGCGACCCATCCGGCGAAGACCGCAAGTCCGGCCCACGGGCTGAACTGGAGGGGCTGGGCCACCTTCTCGACGATCTGCATGCCGGCATTGGAGGGCAACCACTGCGCAATAGCGTCGCGGTGCCAGGTGGTCGGCAGAAAGTTCATCATGATCGGAAGGATGAACAGCAGGCCAGCCAGGCCCGTGATGGCGGCGGCCGTGCTGCGCAGAAGCGCGCCCAGAGCGACCCCGAGAAGGGCACACACGGTCAGGTACAGCGCGGCTCCGATGACGATGCGCAGCGCCTGCGGACTCGAGAGGGACACCCCATACTTCACGGTGCCCCGGTTGAGGATGGCCTGGGACGCGAAGAACGTCACGAAGGTCGTCACCACCGAGACGACGAAGGTGACAGAACCGAAGATGAACGCCTTGACCGCCAAGACCAAGGCTCGCTGCGGGACCGCGGTGAAGGTGGTGCGGATCATCCCCGAGGAGTACTCGGTAGTGATGATCAGCACGCCCAGGACACCGATCGCAAGCTGGGCCAGGAACATCCCGTTGAACGGGAACCCGGCAGCGTTGAAGGTCGCCGACAGCGGTTCCCGCGCTCGACCAGAGGTGCGGCCCAGCGCGAACAGCGAACCCAGCCCGATGGTCAGGACCGCGGTGACCGCGAAGGTCCACCAGGTCGAACGCAGTGAGCGGATCTTGGTCCACTCCGAGCGGGCGACCCCCACGATGCCAGGACGGTGCTCTGGCTTCACGGTGGAGACGAAGACGGGTGAACTGGTGGTGGTGGTGGTGCTCACGGGGCTACAACCTTCCTGGTTGCCGCTACGGGTGCGGCCTGCTGCGGGGCGGGGTGGCTCGGGTCCTGGGCGCGGAACTCGACGTCGCCTGCGGTGAGCTCCATGAAGGCCTCTTCCAGGGAAGCCGCCTCGCTGGTGAGCTCGTGAATCACGATGCCCTGCTGAAAGGCAAGGTCGCCGATAGTTGATCGCGTCAGCCCGCTGACGGTGAAGGTCGGTGAGTTGCCATCGACTCCGGCCTCGATCGGGCTCACCTGGGTGGCCTTTTCGGCGATGAGCTGGCGAAGACGCGGGGAGTCCGGTGAGGAGACCCGTACCCGTCCGGTCGATGCGCTGGCGACGAAGTCGGCCACGGAGGTGTCGGCGATGAGCTGGCCTCGGCCGATGACGACCAGATGGTCGGCAGTAAGTGCCATCTCGGCCATGAGGTGGCTGGAGACGAACACCGTCCGGCCTTCGGCCGCCAGTGCCCGCAGCAGATTGCGCACCCAGATGATGCCCTCGGGGTCCAGCCCGTTGACGGGTTCGTCCAGCAGTAGGACTCCGGGGTCTCCGAGTAGGGCCGTGGCGATGCCCAGGCGCTGGCCCATTCCCAGGGAGTAGGCACCTGCGCGCTTGTTGGCTACTTTTTCCAGGCCGACAAGCTCGAGCACCTG
>PMJN01000527.1 GCA_003157445.1 Micrococcales bacterium | reverse complement strand
GACCGACTGCTTCTGGCGGTTCACGTCTCGCACTGCGCTGATCACTAGCAAGACGTCCCCGGTGTCGACTTGGGACAAACTGACATCCAGCGGCAACTCAGTCCCATCCTGTTGCCGTCCGCCCAGCTCAAGATTAAGTCCGCTGGACCGAGCCCTGGGGTCTGCGAAATAGTCCTCCCAGTGCTCCGCGTAGATCTGCCAAAGAGACTCCGGCACCAATGTCTCGATCGGCTGGCCGGTCAGCTGGTCGCGGTTATAACCGAACAGTGACTCGGCCTGACGATTGACGAACCGGATCACGCCCTTCTGATCCATCCCCACCAAGGCATCAGGCACAGCCTCCAGCAGACTCTCGAACCACCTTGTCGTCTGCGCCGGCATCTTCCACTTCCATTTCAAAGGGCAGGCACTCAAACTGTCATAAATGACTCATATTGGACCAAACTAAAAGAAGTTTGAACAATATTTCCCTAAAATTATGTCATGGAGCCTGTGCGCGTATCCCCGGATCTGAACAAATCCGCGTGCCGCAACGAAGCACCGCACCACCGCCCGACCGCCATCCAGAGTGGGGCCTTGGCGGCCTTTCGGACTTAACAGGGCAAACTCGGGTCGAGGGCGCTGACGTAGGACGCCCGTGACCTCGTGATCATGGCTGTTGTCAAGACCGTATTCATGATCAAAGAGTTCGCGCTTTTCACTGCGGGTCCTACAACTGACAAAGCACAACGGGTTTGGTCATCGCCGCCCAGAGCTGAACACACATCCCTCAGCCACAGACGCCATGGGCTTGCTCCCGGCCCTGAACGACCCGGTTTCCACCCGGGGAGTGAGCCGATGACGCATCCGGAATGACTCCGGACCCGATCCGGACCGCAGATCAGCCAGCAGTCGCAGTCAGCACAAAAACCGGGATGGAACGCTCGGTCTTGGCCTGGTAGTCGGCATAGTCCGGGAACGCGGCGACACATCGCTGCCACCAGGCCGCCTTCTCCTGACCGGTGACCTCCCGGGCTGTCATGGTCTGGACAACCGTGCCGTCCTGCACCTGGACCTGGGGGTTCGCCACAAGGTTGAAGTACCAAACGGGATTCATAGGCGCACCGCCCATCGAAGCCACTGCGGCGTACTCCCCGTGGTGCTCGACCCGCATCAGTGGCACCTTACGCAGCTTGCCGGACTTGGCGCCGCGGGTGGTCACGATGATCACCGGCATGCCGCGCATAGTCGTGCCGGTGGTCCCACCAGATCCTTCGTACTCCCGGACCTGTTCGCGGACCCAGTCCGCAGGGCTGGGCTCGTACTCACCGTTCAAGGACATAGCCCCACTCAACACCAGAGACTGAACTGGTGTTCGCTCGCCCCGGCTCAGCCGCTGACGTCCTTGTCGGAGAATCGGGCCCACGCGGCAAGCCAGAAGACCAGCATGTACCCAGCGGACGTCAACAGCCCGCGAGTCACGTCGCTCCAGGCAACCGGGCTCCTCAGGAAATCGCCGAAGGACATCCACCAGTGCGTGGGCAGCCACTCGTGCATCCAGGACAGCTGCGGGATCGAGTCGAGGATGAAGCTCATGACGTTAATGACGACCACGGCGATGGTGGCGCCGATCGGTTGTTCAGTCATGGTCGAGATGAACAGTCCGATGGCTCCCAGGGAGGCGAAGCACAGCCCGAGATAGATCGTGGCCATCAGGACTCGAAGCACAGCCGATCCCATGCCAATCTCAGTGCCCGACAGCGTGGTCATCTGACCGCCACCAAACAGCGCCAACCCGGCCACCGCACCCACCAGCGAGACCCAGACCGTGACCACCAACGAGAAGATGGTGATAGCGGCGAACTTCACGCCAAGCAGCCTCGAGCGATGCACCGGGACCGTGAGCAGGTAGCGCAGGGTGCCGATATTCGCTTCCCCGGCAACGGAGTCTCCGGCGATGACCGCCACAGCCAACGGCAAGAACAGGGTCAGCTCGATACTGAGAGCGGCCAACGCGACGAAGAGCCCGTTGGACGTGATCGACGTGAAGAAATCAGGTCCGCGACCCGCTCTGGGGGTCGACACCTTGACGGTGACCGCGATCATGATCGGCACCAGAGCAAGGATGCCCAGCCCCGCCTGGTTCCGTCGGCGCCCGAAGATCAGCGCCAGCTCGGAACGCAGGAAACGGGTGGAGATGTGCCGCAGGGGTCGGGCTACCGGCGACGTGGGCACACCGGTACTCAGGCCGGTTCTCAACCCAGGGGTCAGATCAGCCGCTGACATTGAAACCCTCCCCGGTCAGTGAGACGAACAGGTCCTCGAGGCTGGGACGTTCGACCGAAAACCCGCTCACCGGCACACCGTCCTGCACAAGGGCCACTACGACCTTCTCTGGCGCCAGCGTGCCCAAAGTGCCTGTAGCCAAGCCGGTTTCGAGCGCCACCTCGGTCAACCCCAGTCTTCGAAGCACTCGTGCCGCTTCCTGGGGACGGTCGGTCACGACCCGTGCCCGGGCCTCGCCGACCGCTCGCACCTGCTCGATCGGTCCTTGCGTCAACAGCCTGCCGACATGCATCACCCCGATGTGGGTACACACCTGCTCGACCTCGGAAAGAAGATGGCTGGAGACCAGTACTGTGGCCCCGTCCTCGGCCAGGGAACCGATGAGGTGGCGAACCTCCCGGGTGCCCTGCGGGTCGAGTCCGTTCGTCGGCTCGTCGAGCACCAGCAGCTCGCGTGGGGCTAGTAGGGCTCCGGCTATCGCGAGCCGCTGGCGCATGCCGAGGGAGTATGCGCGGTACTTCTTGTCGGCCGCTGCCAGCAGCCCCACGCGATCCAGCGCACCGTCGATCCGAACCCTCGTGGTGCGGGGATCGGCATGACGGTCTACGCAGTCCAGCCGCACGAGATTGGCCCGGGCCGACAGGTACGGGTGAAACGCCGGGCCTTCGACCAGCGAACCCACCAGCGGCAGGACATCACCGGCGCGCTCGGGCATTGTCATGCCAAGAAGTCGGTGACGGCCGGCCGTCGGCCTGATCAGCCCGAGCAGCATGCGGATCGTCGTGGTCTTGCCTGAGCCGTTCGGGCCAAGGAACCCATAGACCGCACCTCGTGGCACCAGCAGGTCGACGGCATTGACCGCGACCTGCTGATGGAACCGTTTGGTCAGCCCCTCCGTGGCGACTGCGAAGTCACCTGGTTCGCCGGTCACGTCCGCTGTCACTTAGCCGCCAGCGCGCCGTACAGACCCTCCGGCGTCACGGCCCCGACCACGAGGCGGCCATCATCGGTGAGCAGCGCCGAAAACACGGTCCCGGCCATCAGGTGCCCCGAGCCCCAGCTGCCCGAGACCTTAGGCAGAAGGCTGACGTACTTCATCAGCTGGGCCATCGTCATGTCAGTCGTGCCACTGGTGGCCGCGCTCGCGGCGGCAGTTGGCGAAGGCATCGTGACCACCACAACGCTGCCCCAGCCCTTTCCGATCACCTTGGGGACGTCAGCCGACTTCGTCTTTGGTGCAACGGTCGTGCTCTTGGAGCCAGCGGCCGTCCTTGGTGCGGTCGGCGTCTTCGCCTGGGTCACCGTGGTGCCCGGCGGGGGGTTGAAGGCGAACTGCGCAGCGTCGGGCCGGGTGAAGTCCACCGCACTGAAGCCGACCTCGAGCACCGGATCGGCCACCGACTTGGCGAAGACCTGAACCCGCAGCGGGACGTGCTCGGTGCCGTCGATGGCCACCCGGACCTGTGCCACCAGCGAGGCAGCGTCCTTGGGCCTGAGCACGAGCTCGTATGCCGAACGGCCGGCCACCGTCGCGGTACCACTGGTCGTGACCTCCGTGCTCGGGCTGATCCCCGCCAGCGCCTGGTCGGCAGCCGCCTGCGGTGAGGTCGCCACGATCGTGGGTCCCGGCGTGCCTGCCGGAGTCGTGCTCTTGCCCGCGGTAGCGTCAGCCGGCAATGCGTAGTGCGTGGCCGTCTTGGCCTGGCTGGCCCAGACCCAGAGGTCCTGTCCGTTGCGGATCACGTCAGACTCGCCCAAGGTCCCCAACAGGGCCGTCCGGGCCTTGTCCGGACCAGCGAACCAAACCCGCATCGTGTGCGTGCCCGCCATCATTGAGGTCAGGTCGGAGCTAGCTACGCCGCCCGAGTTACCAACGGAGGGCAGGCTTGGAAGACCAAGATCGGACTTCTGCACCACGGTCCCCGACAGTCCGTTCAGACGCGCCTGCTGCACGTCCACAAGCAGCTGAGCCGCGCTGCGCGCGGGCAGACCGGTATCGGCGATCGCATGGATCCCCTGGATTGCTGAGCCTCCTGCCACCAGTGCCACCGCGGTCACCCCCGGGACCGCCCACCGCAGGGCCGGAGACTTCTGGAAGATGCGCATGGGCCCATCCTGCACCTTAGGTCCTGAGAACGACCTGAGAGCCGGTGCGCGTCGGCTCCCGCCATGACAGTCTGGAGGGCGTGCGACTGCTGGTGGTTGAAGACGAGCTGCGCCTTGGGGCGGCACTCAAACGCGGTCTGACCGCCGAGGGAATGGTCGTCGATCTCTCCACGGACGGCCCTGGGGGCCTCGAGGCCGCCCGCCACGGCGGCTACGACGCGATGGTCCTGGACGTGATGCTGCCAGGGATGTCGGGATACAACGTGGTCCGCACGCTGCGGACGGAAGCGAACTGGGTGCCGGTCTTGATGCTCTCGGCCAAGGACGGCGAATACGACCAGGCGGATGGCCTCGACTATGGCGCCGACGACTACCTGACCAAGCCGTTTTCGTTTGTGGTGCTGCTGGCCAGGCTTCGGGCACTAGCGCGCCGCAACCTGCCTGCCCGGCCGGCGATCCTCACGTCCGGAAATATCAGCTTGGACCCGGCAACCCACGAGGTCGCGGTCGCCGGGACTCCCGCCGGCCTGACCCCGCGCGAGTACGCCCTGCTGGAATACTTCCTGCGCCACCCGGGACGTGTGGTCAGCAAAATTAAGCTGCTAGACAACGTCTGGGACGCGACCGAGGACACCGATCCCAATGCAGTCGAGGTCTACGTCGGATACCTGCGCCGCAAGGTGGGGCGCGAAGTGCTGCGCACTGTGCGCGGCGCCGGCTACCGACTGGGCCCATGACCGGACGCTACCTGCAACGGCTGAGCCTGCGCGCCCGACTGATGGGCCTGGGCGTTATGGGGGTTGCCCTGGCTCTGGCCCTGGGCAGCCTGGTGCTGTACGCCGTGCTGAGGTTCACGCTGAACCGCACAGTTGACGACGGGGCGCTGGCCAGCGCCCAAACGGTCTCGGCAATGGTGACTGAGAACACCGTCCCGGAACCGCTTCCGGTGTCGGGCTCCCAGGTAGTGCAGGTCGTCAACGGATCGGGTGCGGTGGTCAGTGCCTCGGTCAGCGCCGACCGCCTGACGCCTCTGTTACGACCGCCCGAGCTGGCCAGAGCCCTTGGCGGAGAACGAATCTCGATCCCCGGATCCCGGGCTGGGCTGACCGGGACCTTGCGTGCCATTGCCGTGCGGGCAGGCCCGCCTTCGGCTTCCCGCAGCATCATCGTTGCCGTACCGGTCAACGACCTCGAGCAGAGCCAAGATGTCCTTCGCCTCACCTTGCTGCTCGCCTACACCCCGCTGGTGGTGGTCATGGCCCTGATTGCCTGGCGAGTCATCGGCTCAACCCTGAGGCCAGTTGAGGCACTGCGTTCGGGGGCGGCCCGGATCAGCGGGAGCGACCAGGACGAACGCCTGGCCGTGCCCGAGTCCGCCGACGAGATCCGGGCACTGGCACTGACCCTGAACGACATGCTCGATCGGCTCGCCGCCGCCAGGAACCGCCAGCGCGCCTTCGTCGCCGATGCCGCCCATGAACTACGCAGTCCGCTGACCAGCATGCGCACCCAGCTGGAGGTGGCCCAGCATCTGGGCGAGGGCGGTGAGCTGCCCATGGACCTGCTGGCCGACGTAGCCCGATTGTCCACGCTGGTGGAGGACCTGTTGTTGCTAGCGCGGGCCGGCACCGACAGCAACCACCCGCCGGTGCGCGAATCTACCGATGTCAGAGCCCTGCTGGTCGCAACTGCCGAACGGTACGCCGGTGCGCCAGTCCCGGTCTCGGTCGCCGACGGACCGGCCCTATACGCGAACGTCAACTCCGAGGAGCTACGTCGGGTGGTGGCCAACCTGGTCGACAACGCAGTGCGCCATGCCAGTTCTCACGTTGACCTCGCGCTGCGCACCGAAGGCGGCGGGGCGGTGCTGACCGTGCTCGATGACGGACCCGGCATACCGGCTGATGAACGCGAGCGCGTGTTCGAGAGATTCGCCCGCCTTGACGACGCCAGGGATCGAGACGCCGGAGGCACTGGCCTTGGGCTGGCCATAGTGCGGGAGCTGCTGCATCGATCAGATGGGTCGATCTCACTGCAGGAGAACCCGTCCGGGCGGGGGCTCGCCGCAGTCGTACGCCTCCCCTGCTGATAGACCTCAGACCTTGAGCCAGCAGGTCAAGCCCCACAGCCCGAAGTCCCTAGGTTCGTCCGTCAGTGATCCACGCCTTCGCCAGGTTGTGTGGGTCTATTTCGTGAACTCTTGAGCCAGCAGTTCGGCGATCTGGGCGGTGTTGAGTGCAGCACCCTTGCGCAGGTTGTCGCCACAGACGAAGAGGTCGATCGTGTTGGGGAAGTCCAGCGCCTGACGGATGCGTCCGATGAAGGTCGGGTCGGACCCCACGACGTCGGCAGGAGTCGGCCACTCCCCGGCTGCGGGGTCATCCAGGACCACGATGGAGGGCGCCTCGAACAGCGCCTGACGAGCGTCATCGGCGGTCAGCGGCCTCTGGAAGACGGCATGCACCGCGAGCGAGTGGGTGGTGATGACCGGAACTCGCACGCAGGTCGCCGACACCTTGAGGTCGGGAATGCCCAGGATCTTGCGGGACTCGTTACGGACCTTGAGCTCCTCCGAGCTCCAGCCGCCTTCCTTCAGCGAGCCTGCCCAGGGCACGACATTGAACGCCAGCGGCGCTGGGAACGGCGAGTCCTCACCGAGCTTGTCGCTGACTGCGGCGCGCACGTCACCTACGTGTTGACCAACCTCGCGATTGCCGGAGAGTACTTCGATCTCGTCGTAGAGACGATCCATGCCGGATTTGCCCGCACCCGAGGCGGCTTGGTAAGAGGCGACCACGAGCTCTTTGAGACCCCAACCGGCATGCAGGGCTCCGAGTGCGTCGATCATGGTCAGCGTCGTGCAGTTGGGGTTGCTGACGATGCCCTTGGGACGGTTGCGGACCTGGGCTGGATTAACCTCAGGCACGACCAGCGGAACCTCTGGATCCATCCGGAAGGCGCCGGAGTTGTCGACCACCACGGCCCCGTGCGACACCGCGATAGGGGCCCAGTGCGCCGCGACCTCATCCGGCACGTCGAACATGGCGACGTCGACCCCGTCAAAGGCCTCGGGGGTGATCTCCTGGACCACGATGTCCTCACCGCGAACCTGCAAGACCTTGCCGGCCGAGCGAGCAGAGGCAATGAGGCGAATCTCCCCCCAGACGTCTGAGCGTTGGCTCAGGATGCTGAGCATGACGGTGCCGACTGCGCCGGTCGCACCGAACACGGCCAGGGTGGGCTTACGAGCGTTCATCGTCCCGTACCTCCGTAGACCACGGCCTCGCCATCCGCAGAGTCAAGTCCAAAGGCCGTGTGCACGGCGCGCACGGCATCGTCGAGCTGGTCATCGCGGGTGATGACCGAGACGCGAATCTCCGACGTGGAGATCATCTCGATGTTGATACCCGTTTCAGCCAGCGCCTTAAAAAACGTAGCCGACACACCCGGGTGCGAGCGCATCCCCGCACCGACCAGTGAGAGCTTGCCGATGTGGTCGTCATACAGCAACGAGGCGAAACCACTGACGGGCTGGATTCG
>PMJN01000239.1 GCA_003157445.1 Micrococcales bacterium | reverse complement strand
CGTCGCCTCAATCATCGCCCTGGCCCACAGCCTCGGCCTGCGCATCGTGGCCGAAGGCGGCGAGACCCACGTGGCCTACACCGAGCTGAGGCGCCTGGGCTGCGATCAGGCACAGGGCTACTTCATGTCCAGACCAGTCCCCGCCGCCGAGCTCGACCACTGGCTCAGCAACCGGCCTGCTATCGATCAGCCCACCAATACCCCCAAGCCGCTCCCCACCGCAGCCCTCGGCTAACTACGCACCTGCGTCAATCGCTACGCAGTTTCGGAACATCCGCACAACCACCTCAGGTCGTATCTTGTCGACTGTCCACACTCCCGCAAGCGGAAGGCGACAACCGATCATCCCCGCGGCACGTGGTCTCCGAAAGAACGCTGGACAGGCCCGGTTCCCGTATGAACCGCCCGCAGCGTTCACCGAGACCTCTCGGGCGTCATACGACACATGATGATGTGTCCCAGTTCCAAGTGAGACGCCTCGACCGAAGAGCTGAGTCGACCACCGCGCCCGTGTCCGTCCAATCCCAGACGTTAGGTGCGGAGTTGCGTGTCAAAGTGATGGTCGCAGGGTCCTCGACTCAGCGGCTGTGGGTCGCTTCGGTCCCCTTACTTCGGGCGAGCACGCGCGCGCCATCCGGCCGAGCTTCGTCGTCTGGCGAAACGTTGCCGGTAGAGGGTCTGCCGGGAGACCCCTGACTCCTTGCAGAGCTCGCTGACCTTCGTGTCGGGCTTGCCCATCCAGGCCATCGCGAGCCGCACCTTCGCGGGCGTCATCGTGAACGGCCGGCCACCGGTCCTCGAGCACGCGCCGGCGCGAGGCCCGCGATCGTCCGCGGCAATCGACACCATCACCGCACTGGCCGATCTCGGAACGCGTCATCCCCGTCCACGGGGGGGCACGTCGCGTGAACTCGTGGGACCGGTCGGGACGCCAGACCTAGTCTCAGTCTTAGTCTCGTTCACTGAAGTCCTCCCCCGTGCGCGGACGTCCTTGGTCGGCATGGCAGGCCGCAAGGTGGCCTCCCGAACATGGCTGAACACGGCAATTCACAAGTCGAAAGCGTGTGTGGGGCAGACTCCACCGTGGGTTCAAATCCCGCCACCACCGCCACATCGAGCACAAACTCAGCCCCTCCCTGCTTCGTCGGGGAGGGGCTGACCTTGCCCAGTCTCAGTTCTAGTCCAACGTGTGATCACCACGCGGCCCGCAAGCCGATCCCCATACGCAGATCGTTACCGGGCTCGAGCAACCCATCATGTTGACCGCGCGAGGTTCCCTTCAAGGGGCTGCTCCGCCTTCAGGGGTGCCGTTGATGGATAGATTGGGATTATGAGCAGGGCTTGGGACCCAGATTCCCCCGGGGTGCTGCGCTTCCCATCCGGCCGACTACTGCGCGGTCGTGCGCTACATCGATCACTGCCCCCTGGCCCAACCCCTGACTTCGCTGTCTACCTGTTGGGCGCGAGTCCGGCCCCGGTCGCTTGGGAGGCACGCTGGGTTCGATGGCCCGACTTCCAACTGCCTCGAAACCGTCGCGACGCCGACGAGGTGCTGAGGGAAGCCTGGCACCGCGCCGAGACTGAGCGAGTAGAAATCGCCTGCGGCAGCGGCCGGGGCAGGACCGGCACGGCCCTCGCGTGCATCGCCGTGCTGGACGGCCTGCCAACCGATGAAGCGGTGGCGTTCGTGCGGGAGCACTATGACTCCCGCGCGGTCGAAACGCGTTGGCAGCGGCGGTACGTTACCCACTTCCGCGCGGTCTGAGCGCCTCGCCGAACGATCCGCTTGCGAAGACCATCAGTGCGGCGGCCGCGGGCAGCCGCTGATCACCGGTTGCCGTTCGATGCTTGCGGTGATGGTCCCAGTCTAGACATCCATTTGACCGCAGACCTTACAGGGCTTCGGTGACCATTCCCGGACCGGAACGCGAGGCCGACGCGGCAGCGCGGCAGGGTGGCCTCTGTTGTGCGACCGTTTCCGCATGGACATAGACGAAAGCTACCTGGCGGCTGCGCAGGTCTTCGCTGATCTGGTCAGCCAAGTGCCTGATCAGATATGGGAAGGCCCGGGCCTCGGAGTCTGGAGCCTGCGGGAGCTGGTCGGCCACACGAGCACGGCCGCCCTCAGCGGTGTCCTCACTACCCTTGACAGGCTGGCTCAGACAATCGTCATCGCTTCTCCCGAGGCCTACTACGCCATAGGTCGAACCTTGGATCCGTCGGTGTACGCAGCGGCTGTCGCCGCTGCCACCGCTAGCGCCAGCACCCATGCCGAAGCACTGGGCATCGACCCCGCATTCGCCATCCGCGCCTTGGTCAAGGATGTTGCGATCAGACTCAACAGCGCCGATGGCGAGCAATTCGTCCAGAGCGCCGCCGGCGGGATGCAGCTCTCGGCATGGCTTGCGACGCGCACCTTCGAGCTCACGGTCCACACCCTCGACATCGCCGCAGCCACCCGAATAGCGGCGACCTCGACCCCCAAGGCTCTAGCCGACGCAGCCTCCCTGGCCGCCCGCATCGCTGCGACTGTCGGAACCGGCGAAACCGTGCTCCGCGCGCTAACCGGCCGCGGCACACTGCCCAATGGCTTCTCCGTCCTGTAGCAACGGCAAGATCAAACTCCGTAGAGGGATCGGGCTACGGGACGGAATCAACCGAGATCGACACCGGCTGGCGGGCCGTCAAGTCGTAGCCGCTGCGCGTTCGGGATACGTACGGCCATGCGCAATTTGGAATTCGTACCCATAAGCGCATGCATGTGGGTGCCTTTGCCACTGCCAATTCGGTCTTGTGTCCAGTTGGCAAGGCGGGCCGTAGCGGCTGCCCATAGCTGTGGTCAGCCGAACGGGTGATGCGTTGTCGTTCTTTGGACTCTTCTTGCCGGACAGTCGACGGTCCTCGTTGAATCGCTGCCACGCTGGACATGCGCTTCGAAAGAGGCGGGTCTTGGGGCTAGTTGAGGGGTTCGTTGTGGGCAGCTTTCGGGTTCTGGGTGGTCGGTCGCTGCGCGGTCGGTTGCTGGTGGTGATGGGGAGGTGGGTTTGTTCGCGTCCGCCAAGTTGGCTGTGTCCGCCGGGCTGCACCAGGTCCACATTTCGGCTGACGAGCAGTGGAAGCAAGAGCGCGTGACTGTGCAGAGCGATCCGGTAGATAGAAAGTCAACTGTCACGCGCACAAGACTCGGGCATCGGGAGCCAGGAGAGATCTCTCCAGGGCTGGACGCGGTGTCGCACCCGCTGAGCGACCCTGGGGCAGCGGGCCGAGTCGCACCGTTCGCTGGTGCTGCAATTATGGCCTTGGTGTTGGTGCTGTTGCCACCGACCTCATCGGACCGGTCCATGCTCACGGCGGCTGCGGTACTGACGACCATCGTCATTGCGGCGGCGCTGCTCGTCCCGTGGGTGCGGCTGCCCGCTTGGTGCCAGGCCACGGTCCCGTTGGGCTTCTTCGCAGTGGTCGCCTTGCTGCGTCAATCCGGGGGCGGGGCGATCTCGGGCTACTCACCGCTGGTGATGCTGCCCATCCTGTGGCTGGCGATCTACGGCAGCCGGACCCAGTTCCGACTGGGTATCGCCGCTACGGCTGTCACATTCGTTGTCCCACAGATCCTGGTGGGCCCACCGCTGTATCCCGACACCGGATGGCGCGGGTCGGTCATCTGGGTCACCATCGGGCTGCTGGCCGGCTCCGCCACCCAAAAACTGGTCGACGCATCCCGCCATCGCACCGCCGACGTGGCCGCCTTGGGCGCTATCACGCGTACCCTCTCAGCCAATTCCGATCCGCGCCCGGAGTTGTGCGCGGCCGCTCAACTCGTCACCGGTGCCGCGTTCACAGTCCTGTTCGAGCCACACCCCGATGGGACCCTGGTGGCAACCGCTGGCACCGACGGGGTCAACGTTGGGCTGCGCGTCGACCCAAGAACCCACACCTGCGCCACAGCTCAGGCCTGGCGCACGCGAACGAGGATCTACCTCGCGAACGCCGCGATCGATCCGCATTCCTCGAAGCTGGCCGAGCACACCAAAGCCCGAGCCCTGCTGTGCCAACCAGTCACTCGACGTGGACGCACGACAGCACTGCTCGCCGTCGGCTTTAGCGAGTCGCATCAGCACGCGCCCACGTCGGCGTTGTATCTGGTCGATCTGCTCGCTGCGGAAATAGGCGCCGCGATCGACCGGGCCGACATGGTCGCTCTGCTCGCGACGCAGTCGCGCAGGGACTCCCTCACCGGGGCTGCGAATCGTCGTAGCTGGGACGAGGAGATGAACCGCGAGCTGGCTCGCGCCTACCGCTCCGGTGCCCCTCTCACCATCGTCATCATCGACATTGACCACTTCAAGGCCTACAACGACACCCACGGCCATGCCGCCGGTGACGAACTCCTGAAAGACCTTGTCATCGCCATCCGCGCCGAGCTGCGCGCCGGTGACGTCATCGCCCGATGGGGCGGGGAGGAGTTCGCTCTTGCACTGCATGACTGCGACCTTCAAGAAGCCCAAACAATTGCCTCCCGCCTGCTCAGTGTTGTACCGGGCGGTCAGACTGTCAGCATCGGACTAACCCAAGCCCGGGCCCAAGACACCCCTCAAGCCCTGTTCGAGCGTGCCGACATGGCGCTCTACACAGCCAAGAATGGCGGCCGTAACCAGGTCAAGGCCCATGAAAGCTCGCCGCCGCCTGCTCTCTTCCATGGTCATGGTGTGTGTGAGAGTGCTGGACAGGTAGCGCCAGTTGACTGACCTCCAGCCTGAGATGCTCTCCTGGCTGGCGACCGTCCCGTAGCCGGAAGACTGACCGGTCACCGATCCCGGCGGTGATCACCGCGACGACCAGGAGGGGCGGTTTTTGACGAAACTCGAGACGATTGCCCGTTCTCCGAGGAGAACTGACCACATGGCCCATGCGGCACAAGACATCAGATAGCAGACTCGACAGGAAGCGCAGGGCAGCGGCGGACCATGTCCGAGAGATTCCAATACTCAACCGCTACGTAGCGACCACGTTTCCACCA
>PMJN01000356.1 GCA_003157445.1 Micrococcales bacterium | reverse complement strand
TGTACTGCCAGGCAAGGGAGTCCCTGTGCAGTTCCCACGCTGGCGCGAGTAATTCGTCGATGTCAGGTTTGCGCACGCCCCTGTCGGCGAGCACCGAGGCCACGCCTCTCACAAGGGTCTTCCAGCGCAGCGGATCGGCTTCCACATCCTTGCCGAACCGGTGCGTCGGCATGAACAACGACAGATGAGTACCCGGATGACTCAGCCCGGCAAGGGTCTCCAGGTCGGTTCGGGTCAAGAGATCCATGTCGTTCTCCCCATCGTCGATGCCAAGCCGAAGACCCGACTGAGGTGCCGGCGAACAACACAACGGAGATACTCGTTGGTCGCCACAGACCTCGGTACCAACAATTCAGCCGGACGTTGAACCAGCCACACCTCAAACGTAAGCCAGGGGCAGCGGTCGTCACAGAGGCCGTTGGTCCCTCTTTGCGAACGCCGGCTCCGGAGCCTGGCGCTCATCGGAGCGCCCGCACGCGGGTGGTGGCCCCCGGTTCGGTCACCGATCCCGACCCGAAACGAGGGAGCCTATAGGTCCTTCTTCCTCGCGCGGGTCGTTCGTTACCGTGAAAGTACCCACTGCGCCAGTGCGACCACCAATGGAGATGGCCGGCTCACTCGCCTTGGGGCGGCGCAGCGCATCGGCGAGCACAACTGCACCCTTCTGACCGCGTACCGCGCGCTGTTCGCGTTCTTCGCCCCCAGGAGCACCTACCCGCCTTGTTCAAGATGATCCCGCTCATTGGCAAGCCGTCGCTGTACCAGGCCCGCAGCCGGCTCAGATCTGCACCCGGGAGTACTTCTTCTCCAGATCCTTCACGGCTCTGCCATGCAACACCAGGTTCCTGACCACCTTGGCCGGCTTGTGCTGCAGACGCGCGGTCATAGGCCCGCACTCGCGTCGTCGTCGCCCGGTAGCCCCGCTGAGTTCTTGATCGCGCGTCAACTCCCGAGAGCCCGTGGACGGGCTGCGCCGACGGGGTGGCGATGGAACGCAGCGACTCCGTCCTCATGAGCCACTTCTGCCCGAAGGCGCCTGGCCCCGCACGGTCGGGCGCAGTGGCTGCGTGGGCGTCCAAGATCCGGGCGCGGTCAACCGAGCTGAGCGGATCGACATACAAGACGCCACGAAGATGATCCGTCTCATAGAGCAGGCAACGCGCAAGCATCCCAGTCCCCTCGACGAGCGCAGAACAACCTGCCAGTTCGAGTCCGAAGACTCTGGCCCACCCCTGACGACTCACCATCGCGTGTTGGCCGGCAATCGACAGGCAGCCCTCGACGTCCGCGACTTCTTCAGATCGCGTCTTAGGTGGGTGCAACTCCGGGTTTGACCACCACTCCCCGTTGACCACCACTCCCCGATGACGGACTCCTCGCGCGCCCGGGCAGTCGTAGACGAACACGCGCTTGGCGACCCCCAGCTGGTTGGCAGCCAGACGGATTCGTGTCGGCAGTTCTTATGTCCGGCGCCGGGCAGCTTCGTGGCCGTCTCCGGGCAGTTTCTCAAGTGCGCTGTCACGCGATGGATGGGTTCGTTGACTCATCTACAGATGCGTGTGTAGCGCGCGCCTGCCGGGTCGCTGCACTGGCTGCCGGTAGGCCCCGGGGGTGGGACTGACGATGGGGCAGCGGAAGGCAGTCACGAAGGCCACCGCGAGGACCACCGGCAGCCCAGTCTGGCCGAGAAGGGTGCGATCCTCGAGGAGCTGTGCACGATGACCAGCTGGCATCATGCACATGCGCGGAGGGCGCTTGCGGCGGCGCTGCGCCAGACCCCTCACCGGTGGCGTCTGCGTCTCGGCACGGGCTGGTGTGAACCCCTGACCGTGTAGATCCGTGGGCGAGCCTCCCGTGGCCTCCTGATCTCCAGAGCCAGCGGTGCGGCCTCCCTGGTCGTCGCGCCGATCGTCGCAGAGGCGTCAGAAGGCCTCGACCTTGGAGACCAGCCACCGACCGTCGGTCTGCGACATGGTGAGGATGACGCGATTCTGGTCGATCTGTGGCCTTGCGAGCTTGGCCGAGTTGGTGCTTTGGTCGACGAACAGGAGGACCTTAACGTCGGCCTGACCCGGGGTACTCATCACTGAGGCCTCGCTGACCTTGGCCTGTATCACGGCTTGGTTCTGGATCGCGAGAGGCCTCACCACCTGGGTTGCCGCCTGGACGAACTCGTTCCTGAAACCACCGGTCAGCAGTGCACTAACCTCCCTGGTGTGCTGGTCGAAGCTGTTGTAGTCATAGCCGAGCATCTTCTCGATGATGATGCTCGCGGCTGACGCCGCTGCCGCCCGGTCACTGACCTGGGTGCGACGGTCGTCCGCGGCCTTCCACATGACCACTGAGGTCACCAGGATCGCTGCGGCCAGCACCAATGCCAGCCCGGCGAACATCCAAGTCGGGTGCAGTGCGAATGCCGCCGCTCGTTTGATGGCTGACGCTTCGGCCCGGGGCTGTGGTTCTTGGGGCGGTGGTTCTTGGGGCGGTGGTTCTTGGGGCGGCTTCGTCGGCCGAAGCGTGACCGCCTCGTCTGGCGATCTCTGGTCGACAATGGGCCCGGAGACGGCCACTCGCTGTCGCCTTCGCTCCCCAGGCAGGCGGCGTCGTGCTCTGTTGTGGTTACTCGACAAAGTCAAGGCTGATCACCTTCCAGGGTGAGTTGGCATTGGATGCTCGATGCAGGTCGAGGCGCAGCCGGTAAGTCTTGTCGACAGCGCTGGGAGTCGCGGTGTTGGACGTGGGGGCAACCAGGCCAACGATCACGACGGCTGAGACGGGATCGGACGACACCAACCCCGCCTCGACCTGCTTGACCGACGAGCGTGTTTTGTTGGCGACGACCACCAGCTTCAGGTCGGCCAGCTTTGCTGCATAGTCGCTATGGAAGGAACCGGACGCACCACTGAGCACCTGAGCGCTGTAGGAGTCGAACGTGCGGTAGTCCATGGTCACGAAGTTGATGGCGAGCTGCCTACCAGCGGCCAGGGCGGCCGCGCCCTGATCCGCGCGATCACGCTCGGCGAAATCGGGCCGGACCTTGGTCACGCCGATCACTGCACCCGCGAGCAGCAGCAGAACGGCGACCGCAAGAGCCAGGGTCGGTGTTATCCAAGCACGGTGCCAACTGATCTTCTCTGCATTCATAGAGTTCTTCATCGCGTCGCTCCTGTCATGAGCCAAATCCACTGAGCGGAGCCGGTAGCACCCGAAGGTGCGGTCGGCATGGTGACTAGAGGCACTGAGTTCGCGCTGTCGCTGGTGACAGCCGGGTTGCCCA
>PMJN01000158.1 GCA_003157445.1 Micrococcales bacterium | reverse complement strand
CAACCACTGGATTCTGGCCTGCCACCCCTGTTGGGCCGGCCCAACAGGGGCTGGGGGCCGAGCAGCGATCAAGTCGTGCAGCGTCGGCACCTTCTGCCCCTGAGTCGTCTCAGTCTCAGCCTCGCCGCGACGGCTACGTGAGCTGCGGTGGCTCGGCCGGTGGGGGAGCCGTGAGGGGCCTTCGACCAGAGAGCCGCTCTCTGCGGAGACATCAGTTGATGGCGACATGCTGGTAAACCTTACGACAGTTATGACGTGGCTTGCGGCTTTGTGCTCCAGCATGCACCTCGCCCATCGTGATCTAGGACACGAACAGCCTCCGATGGAACGCGATCTTGCTGATCCTGGAACCTCACGCTTGCAAAGACGTGGGGCTGCTAGGAGTCCGTATGGATCCCCAAACGAAGCTCCAGTCAGCGCTTGCCCGAACTGAGGACCCTGGTCAACACGTGTCCGTAGACCGTTCGCCATATGGGAAGGCTCAGGCAGGTATCGGCCGCGCGTGACCAGCGGCATAAGATGAGTCTTCCTCCTGCCAGTTCGCCTCTGAGGGACCAGTGGTTGATGACGGGGATAGCACGGAGACACCTCTGGTCTCCAGGATGCTTCCGGCGTGAAGGGCAACCCCGTGTCCGGCCTGTGGCGGGCGCGATCGGGCATTTGAGGGTCGTGCTTTACTCCTGGCGTGACCGTCTCAATGGTGCTCGGGTTCGTCGGGCTCTGCATGCTGCTGGAGTTGACCCCCCGGACCGGATACCTTCCTCGTGCTTCGGTGCAGTCTGCGCGGCCCCCGCAGCGGCATCGCCGCAGCCGTCGGATCCGCTATGGGCTCGTTGGTCTGGACTGGGGCTGTTGCGGCAGGACTGGCCACCCTTCTGGAGGAATCAGCCACCACCTACCGGCTGGTCAAGATCGCTGGCGGGATCTACCTGCTCTACCTCGGGATGTCAGCTCTCATCCGACGTAAGAACGCTGCCAGCGCCGGGATGAACCAGACCGCACCGCTCATCTCGGCTTGGTCAGCGCTGCGGGCCGGGTTGTTTTCATGCATGCTGAATCCCAAGGTCGGGCTGTTCTTTCTCGCCGTCATCCCACAGTTCCTACCTACCCAACACGTGACCATCACCGGAATCGTGACTCTCGGCCTCATCGAGACCCTTACCGCACTGCTCTACATGGTCGGCCTCGCGTTTGCCGCCGCACGGGTAATACTTTGGTTGCGCCGCCCTCGCATCACCCAGGCTCTTGACCGAATCAGCGCCGCCGTCCTTGCCGCCTTCGGCATCGGCACACTCGCCAGCGCCGCCTCTTGAAGTTCCAGGCTCTTGCGCCAGCGAATTACCTGGCCGGCGATGAAGTCGTCGACCTGTTCCACCCTTCGATCAAAGCGCTGGCCAGCAGTCTGAGGGCCGAGCACGGCGACGACGTGTCCTTCGCCAGGGCGGCATTCGAGTACGCGCGTGACGGCGTGCGCCACTCCTGGGACGTCCAAGATCCCCGGGTCACCCTGAGCGCTTCTGAGGCACTTCGTGCGGGCGTCGGTCTCTGCTTCGCCAAAGCACATCTACTGACTGCCCTGCTCCGGAGCGGAGGCATCCCCACGGCTCTGTGCTACCAGCGACTCAGCGACGACGGCTCCAGCTTCTATGTCCATGGGCTCGTGGCCATCCACTTGCAAGGCAGTTGGCATCGACAGGACCCACGTGGCAACAAGCCCGGCGTCGACGCGCAGTTCTCACTGACCACCGAACAGCTTGCGTGGCCTGTCGCAACCGAGCTGGGCGAACACGACTACCTCCAACTACTGGTCAACCCCCATCCAGACGTCGTGCGGGCGCTGCGGGGAGCCACTGACGCATTGGCGCTCTGCCGCGAAGGCTTGCCCTGCCACTTGTAGCCAGAGCTTGTCTGACAAAAGGAACGGTGACCGGCCACCCAGCGTCTGCGAGACGCTGCGACCAAGGCCTACGTCCCGGGCCGCCGACCTGAGTGAGTGCTTACCGGTGACTACTGTTGCCGTCATGAGCGGCCTTTCCGGACGCTGCATGCGTCGCCGCTTCACACTTCGGCGACGTGGAACCAGGCGGTCGACTTTGAGGCCGCGCGGGAAGCGGCGGTCAGGCAGGGCCGCAGAGTCACGCTGGGCATCGAAAAACATGCCGGGCTACCTGGCCACGCAGGTGGTAGACGAGTCGCACCGCGAGGTCCTCGGGCCGCTCCTGCCGGGGTCGGGGGCCAGTGGCGTCGTCGTGCACCGGGGGTGGGTGATCGCCCAGTGGGGAGATCCGAGCGTGCAGGAGATGGTCTTCAGTGCGACCAGAGCGTCGTGTCCATGGTCGCCGGAATCGCGTTCGACCAGGGGCTGCTGGACCTGTGGGCCCCGGTTGCGGCGACGGTCGACCTTCCGGTGTTCGCGACCGCATCGGGCCGGGGGATCACCTGGGCGCACCTGCTGCAGCAGGTGCGCGTGGGATGGCGAGCTGTGGGGCAAGCCGACTCGGGTGGACGCCCAGAGCCGGCCCGACGGCACAGACGCTGGAGGTGGCTCGCCGGGCTCAGGGTCGGCGTACAACGACGTCCGCGTCAACCTGTTGTGTCTGGCGCTGACTGCGACATTGCGGCAGCCACTACCTGTGGTGTTGGGTGAGCGGATTCTTGGTCCTCTCGTCGCGTCGTCGTGGTCCTGGCACGGGTACGCAAACGCGGTCGCCGACATCGACGGCGACCAGGTACCGGTGGTCAGCGGGGGCGCCCACTGGGGCGGTGGGCTGTGGATGTCCGCGAACGATCTCGCCCTGCTCGGCAAGCTGTACCTGTGCCGAGGCCGCTGGGATGGCCGGAGCCTGTTGAGCGAGGAATGGATCCAGCGCAGCTGGGAGCCGTGCCAGGTCATGGCGGACTACGGCAACCTATGGTGGTTGAACGACGCCCGCCGCATCTCCCGGCCGCGCCAGCAAGCGGACGCTGCGCCACGCAACGGCGGCAGACATCTGGTGTGGGTCGACCCGGACCGCGACCTGGTGATCGCCTCGCACCGGGGTGACCAAGTCGAGAAGCTGCTCACCGAGGCGTCAGCCGCCGTGCCTGCCACGACGTGATCTGCTCTCTCCGATAGCGCCCTGGGCAACCTAACCACTATTGCGCTACGAGACGGGCAGTATCTCAATCCAGGGCACATGCCAATCGGTTGCGGGACTCACTCTCACAGCCGATGAGCGAGCATCCGCTCATCTGGGTTATGCGAGTGATCCTTCGGACCTGGCGTGGGTCGCCAAGTCCGAAGCCGACCTGATCCATGAGAAGGGAACCGAGCGTCCATTTCACAGCCAAAGCGCAAAGATCCCAAACAGGCACCACGGACGCTTGTGCCTGCGAGAATAGGTATTATTCGCGAGAATGAAGATGTCGGAAGGGATAAGCCATGCTCCGACTGCTTATCAAGGTGCAGATGAGCCTTCGGAGCGCCGAAAAGAGAATTCGAAACGACGACTATGGGGCAACGGCGGTCGAGTACGGACTGATGGTTGCTCTCATCGCCATCGTCATCATTGTGGCCGTCAAACTCCTCGGCACGAACCTGAGCACCCTGTTCAACAAGACCGCCACCAGCGTCTGACCTGAGCGGCTGTTCGGGCTCGACCACAGATCCCCGCGGCGATGCGCTGAGATAAGGCGTTCGCTGACCAACATCGCCTCGAGGCAACCTCAGATGTGCAACTAGCGTCTGCGCGAGATTCTGTGGGAACTCGACTCGGGCACACAACAGCCTTGCACGACCCGCTCGGGGGGCCATCCTCCCGCAGGACACGCGGACGTCCCACCCCGTCATCTGAACGCACTCTATGCCGCGATGGGCGTGCGTTCAGTTCGCTGAGGGATGGGTTATCGGGACGGGGTCATTCCAGCGGCCCGATGACGTCACCTCAGGGGTAGGTGCATGAGCACCTCGTCGCGCAGTTCGTTCCCGTGTGTTCGGCGTCACTGGTTCCACCCTTTATCGGGCGCTGGAACGGATCGGGCTCGCGTCGGCGCAGGTTTGGGCGCAGGGATGAGTCCTGGCTGACACCTGGCTGCGATGTCCCGCAGGCCACCCCTGGGGACAGCAGCCCGCCGCCGAGCCCTTCGAGGCACCGCCCGCCGTTCCGCTTATGGGCTGCACACGGTCGACAAGATACGACCGGACATGTCGCGGTTCGCGCGATCTGGCAGAGGTGCACACAGCGTCGCCCGCGAGTCGAATGGTTGCGTCGGGAGCGTGGTCAAGCTTGTTGGAACTCGAGGCGGTTTCCCAACGGGTCGAACGTGTGGAACCGGAACACGCCTTGTATCTCGTTATCCGAGCGCGTCGTCTCGTGCCCCGCCAGTCGTACCGTTCGTTCAACGACATCGAGGTCCTGCACGATGAACGCTGGGTGTGCCTTGCGGGCGGCGCGAAAATCCGCTTCGACGCCAAGGTGAAGAACGGCAGCACCAGCAGTGAACCAGCATCCCCCACGTGCTGCGAGTGTTGCGGGCTGGGCAACTCGATCATCCCGAGCAATCCGGGCGGGGCCCTATGGGAGCAGCTGGTCGAGGCCGTCAGCGACCCGGGAAGGGGCGAACTCAATGACCGTGTGCTCGGCCAGCCCGAGGTGCCCGAATGGGTCGAGGGCAAGCCGACGGTCCAGGTCCTCTCGGGTCGTGCTAATCGCGAGGATCAGCCCGCCCACCCTTGGCACCTGACGACCCGAGGCGATGAACACCCCGTCGGCATACTGCTGGTCCAACCAAGCTACGTGTTCAGGCAATGCGGCGTCGACCTCGGAGAGGTCGGCCAGGTATTTCAAGGTCACTATGAACATGACAGGATCGTACGGGCCAGTACCGCAATGACTTGTACGCCCGGACTCACTTGGCTGCACCTCACGGCCATGTCTGCTCTTCGGCCGGATCCAGTCTGGGGTCGAGCCGCGCGCGACGACGCTACCAAAGGTCGGCTCACGCCAGGGACTGGCGCACCCCGGCCGACGTGAGGGGATGGGTCCAGGTAGGGCCGTTGCATCGAGTAGACCGGTGAGTCTGGCGCGCCGACTGACCTCGGTAGCCTCGCAGGACGTGTCGCGTGATCACCGAAGCAGGATCGGCATGTGGGGTGCAGCCTTGCGCCAGCGGCCACTAGGCCAGCGGCTTTGCCAACCAGTGCTCGGCGTACCGGCCCTCATTGAAAGCCGGCACCTCCTCGTAGCCGAGGGTCGCATACAGATGGCGGGATTCGACGAGGTCGTGACGGGTGTCCAGGCGCAGTACTGACAGACCGTACCGGCGGGCGAGGCGTTCCAACTCGCACATAAGGCGGGCGCCGAGCCCACAGCCTCGGGCCGCAGGAGCAACGAAAAGACGCTTCACCTCTCCGATCCTGTCCGGTAGCAAGCGCAGCCCTGCGCAAC
This sequence comes from Micrococcales bacterium, assembly GCA_003157445.1. Taxonomy (GTDB): domain Bacteria; phylum Actinomycetota; class Actinomycetes; order Actinomycetales; family Dermatophilaceae; genus UBA4719. Next base: position 5,288 of record PMJN01000158.1, on the reverse strand, counting down.
CCAAGACCGCGTCGCGCTGACGGGCAATGAGGAACACGCCAGATGGAGGCACCAGGTCGATACTGGGGTCCTCTCGCAGTGAAGCGTCGATCTCTTCATCCGTCGCCCGCCGCCCGTAGTACCTGCTTGCGACGTCATCGATGTAGGACCGCAAGATATGGCTGGCAGCCGAGGCGTCTGGGGCCACGACCTCGATGAGCACCGGTTCAGGCGAGAAGTTCATACCCTCAGTCTCGTCCACGTTCTTGCCCAGCGCGTGCGGCAAGCCGTTCTGACCGATCAGTCATCGGCTATCGGTCGCCGAGATCTGGCTTCGATGAGTTCGGTCATCGTTCGATAAGGATGCCATCAGGGTTCCATCGCGATCTAGCTCCGGCCACTGATCAGCCGTTGCGGTAGACGTCGGCTCGGTGGTCGACCCGCAGGATCTCGACCCGATCTGCGGCGTCGTTGATGTTGTACAGGATCCGGTACGGGCCTCGACGGGCGCTGCAGGAGCCTTCGAGTTCTCCCTTGAGCGGCTTGCCGACCTTTCTGGGTGTCCGCGCGAGGTCGCCGAAAACGAACTCGATAATCGCAGGAACGATTCATGGCGGGATGTGGGGCCGGTTCCTGCGCGGGGCCCTGCTGTCCCGCAGGCCACCACTGCGGGACAGCGGCCTTCCGCTACCACCAAGCACTTCACGACACCGCTGGCCGCTCGTCATAGGGGTCAGCCCGATCAGGAATCGGCCTCGCGCGACTAGCGGCATTCGCCGTCAAGACCTTCGCTCGAACCCACTACCAGATAGCCCCCTTCACCTAACCGGACAACCAGTTCGTGCGGCGGCCGGTTCGAGTTCAGTCGACCAAGGTGGTGCCCCAGCGCTCACCGCTCTTAGTCCACCACCCGCAGGCCTAGCTGGGACCAGCGCATCTGGACGCCCCCCCCGGGCCGGCCCGGGTGAGGTCGCGGATCACTTGGAACGCCACCTGTGGGTCTTGCGGGCAGGCATGGATGCGGAAGTCGCCGTCGCTGCGATCCGGGTCCAGCTCCTCGCCAGGCAGCGTGGGGCAGCCTCTGGAGGGTCGTGCTCTTTGGGTGTGGCGAGCGGAACGCAAAGCGAGCCTTCATCGGCCAGCCGACCGATGAAGACTCGCGCCACAGTTTCTTGTGGGGGTGGGGTTAGGCGTGGGCGGGTGGGCTGTGCGAACCCAGCTCTGCGTCCGGAGAGACCCGCCTCAGGTGGGCGAAGCCAAGCAGCGAGAGGATGAGCATCACCGCGGCGCCGATGAAGGCGCCGATCGCGGCGATCCCGGAGATTACGCCAATGGTGCCGAAGGCGTAGGCGTTCAGCAGCAGGCCGCGCAGGGTCTCACCCTGGAACATCGTCTGGACCGTTGCGGCCAGTTTGGTGTTGGTGGGGGCGGCCTTTGCCTTGGCGCTGAGCTGGGCGTAGGTCAGGCCGCCGCCGATCCCCTTGAGATGGACCGCGATGAAGTGGTCGGCGTAGGCCTCAGCCTGCTGACCAGTGAGCAGCTGCTGGCCCGCGTACTGGTTCAGGTACGGGCCGATCTCCGGGCTTGCGGTGGCCGGCCCCTTGGGCGGGAAGAAGATCTGCTGCTCGCTGAGCTGGGTCTTGACCTGGTCGCCGATGAAGGAGCTCGCCCAGGTGAGCAGACCGCCGGCGCAGAGCAGGACGATGGCTAGGACCAGTCCTACGCTGGTGAGCAGGGCATCGAATGTCTTGCGTTTCATTGTTCTCTACCTCCGCGAGAGCCTAGGCCGTCGCTTGTTGGTGTCCTGCCCAGTCGAGGGTGTTGCGCCCGCCGTGGAAATCCGGTGGCAGCCCTCATAATCGCCAGGCGGCGATCACCAACTCATCCTCGCTGCCGCACCGACAGATTAGGTTGCGACACGCTGGTCGAGCGCGCGTGCTGCACGACCGTGCTGGACGGCTGCTCGCAGGGGGCATCGGGACGTTCTGGAACATGACAGCGTGCCTCCCGATCCGAAGCTCGGGAGGCACGACGGGGAGTTGGGCTTGCGAAGGTCAAGCCCGATCGAGCGGCGGCCGCGGCCCAGAGGTCCCCACCCATCGTGGAACCGGCGATGCTGGGTTGGGTGCTCTGCGGCGTCGCGAACCGCACGACATCGGCGCCCGGGTCGCTGAGCAGCATGCCCAGAAAGGGCACCGGACCGAGCGCTGGCAGTTCGATGATCCGTACTCCGGTAAGCGGCCCGGTCATGGCACCTCCTGGGCAGTCGCCTAAGCATCAAGGGGGTGCCCGGGTTTCAGTGTGTCTGGGTGCTCGGCTTCCTTGCGTAGCAGCGTGTTGGGTGTGAAACGGTCGCCGAAGGTCTCGGCAAGCTCGCCGGCGCGCCTGACGAAACCAGCCACACCGTGGCTCCCCTTCTCGCGGGGGTCGCGGTAGCCGGTGATGTACTGCAGCACTCCTCCGGTCCAGGGCGGGAAGCCGATCCCCATGATGGAGCCGATGTTGGCCTCTCGCACCGTGATCAGCACGCCCTCCTCGAGGCATCGTGCTGACTCGAGGGCCTCGATGACCAGCATTCGTTCCTGTAGCTCGTGCAGGTCGACGCCGGCCGGGTTCGGCAGTGTTGGGAAGTGCTCGACCAGCCCGGGCCACAGGCCGATCCGTTTGCCGGACTCGTCGTAGTCATAGAAGCCGGCGCGGTGTGCGCGTCCCGGGCGCCCCAGCTCGACCATCTTCTCGACGATCGCCTCGCCAGGGTGGCGCTGGTAGGTCCCGCCGGCGGCCTCGATGCCGTCCTTGGTCTCGTTGCGGATCTTCAGGAACAGCTCCAGGCTCAGCTCGTCGGCCAGCTGGAGCGCACCCACGGGGTAGCCGGCCTGGGTGGCGGCCTGTTCGATGGACGCCGGGTGTGTCCCCTCACCGAGCATGGCCAGCGCCTCGTTGACAAAGGTGACGATGACCCGGCTGGTGAAGAAGCCACGGCTGTCGTTAACGACGATCGGCGTCTTCTTGATCTGTTTGGCGTAGTCCAGCGCGCGGGCCAGCGCCGCATCGGAGGTCTGCTCGCCGCGGATGATCTCCAGCAGGGGCATCTTGTCGACGGGGGAGAAGAAGTGCAGGCCGATGAAGTCTTCCTTGCGTTTCACACTCTGAGCCAGCTCGGTGATCGGCAGGGTGGAGGTGTTCGACCCGAGCAGCGCGTCGGGCGCCACCGCCGGCTCGGTCGCCTCGAACACCGAGTGCTTGAGGGAGACCTTCTCGAAGACCGCCTCGATGACCAGGTCGCAACCGGCCAGGTCGGAGTACTCGGAGGTGGGGGTGATCCGGGCCAGCACCTCGTCGCGCTTCTCCTCGGTCAGCCTTCCGCGCGAGATGGCCTTGTCCAGGATCTTTCGCGAGTAGTCCTTGCCCTTGGCGGCCGCCTCGATCGAGACGTCCTTCAGGACGACCTCGATGCCGGCCCGCGCGCTGACGTAGGCGATGCCTGCGCCCATCATGCCGGCGCCGAGCACCGCGACCTTGGTCGCCGGCCGCAGCTGGTAGCCCTCGGGGCGTGAGCTGCCGGCGTTGATCGCGTTCAGGTCGAACCAGAACGCCTGGATCATGTTCTTGGCGACCTGGCCCCGGGCAAGGTCCACGAAGTAGCGGCCCTCGATCTTCAGGGCGGTGTCGAGATCGACGCCGGCCCCCTCGACCGCTGCGCACAGGATGTGGTGGGGCGCCGGCATGGGGGCGCCCTTGAGCTGCTTGCGCAGGTTGGCCGGCAGCGCAGGCAGGATCCCTGCGAGCTTCGGGGAGGACGGGGTGCCGCCGGGGATCTGGTAGCCGGGCACGTCCCACCGCTGTACCGAGGCGGGGTTGGCCTTGATCCAGGCCTTCGACTTCTCGAGCAGCTTCGCTGGGGTCGCGGCGAGGTCGTCGACCAGGCCCATCGCAAGGGCCTGGGCCGGGGTGAACCGGGGGCCCTGCAACAGCACCTTGGTCAGGCCGTCGACGACTCCCAGCAGCCGGGTGATGCGCGTGACTCCGCCGCCTCCGGGCAACAGGCCGAGGGTGACCTCAGGCAGCCCGAAGACCGCTTTCGGGTTGTCCAGGGCGATGCGGTGGTGGCAGACCAGGGCAATCTCCAGGCCCCCGCCCAGGGCTGCACCACCCAGGGCCGCCACGACAGGCTTGCCGAGCATCTCCAGGGCCCGCAGGTCGGCCTTGATCTGCTCGATGCCGGTGGCGAACGCCGCGGCATTCTCGTCGTTGACACCGGCGAGCATGTTCAGGTCGCCTCCGGCGAAGAAGGTGGGCTTCGCGGAGGTGAGGATGACGCCGGTGATGGTGTCCTTCTCGACGGTCAGCCGCTGGACTGCTGCATGCATCGACTCCTGGTAGGCCGCATTCATGGTGTTCGCGCGCTGGGCCGGGTCATCCAGTATCAGCGTGACGATGCCATCGCCGTCCTGCTCCCAGCGGATCGTGTTTCGTTCGGACATATTATCGCTTTCGTAGTTGGGTCACGCCGGGAGGAGCTTAGAGACGCTCGATGATGGTGGCGACACCCATGCCGCCGCCGACGCACAGGGTGCACAGGCCGAACCGCTCGCCGCGTCGTTCGAGCTCGTCCAGAACCGTGCTCAGGATGATCGCGCCGGTCGCCCCCAGAGGGTGCCCCAGTGCGATCGCCCCGCCGTTCACGTTGACCTTCTCGCGGGGAACATCAAGGTCCTTCATGAACTTCAGAACCACCGCGGCGAAGGCCTCGTTGACCTCGAAGAGATCGATCTGGTCGATCGTCATACCCGCCTTAGCAAGGGCCTTGCAGGCCGAGGGCCCAGGGCCGGTGAGCATGATCGTCGGCTCGGTGCCAACCACNNGCTGCCGATCAGGACCAAGGCGGCGCTGTCCACGATGCCGGAGGAGTTACCTGGCGTGTGCACGTGGTTGATCTTCTCGACCCAGTGATACTTCTGCAGCGCCACGGCGTCGAAGCCGCCCATCTCACCGAGCCCAGCGAAGGATGGCTTCAGTGCGCCGAGGGACTCGAGGGTTGTGTCCGGACGGGGGAACTCGTCGGCCGCAAGCACGCTCTGGCCGTTGAGGTCCAGTACCGGGATCACCGAGCGGGCGAACCTGTCTTCGGCCAGCGCCTTGCCGGCTAGGGTCTGCGACTGCACGGCGAACTCATCAACATCCTCGCGGCTGAATCCCTCCATCGTGGCGATGAGATCGGCGCTGACGCCCTGGGGCACGAAGCTCGTCGCGTAGGCCGTCTGAGGGTCCATCGCCCATGGGCCGCCGTCGGAGCCCATCGGCACCCG
>PMJN01000044.1 GCA_003157445.1 Micrococcales bacterium | reverse complement strand
GGTATTCATGCAGGTCAGCCGCCTACCAGCGAAGACAGAGCCATCGCTATGTCCGGAGCCCTGGACCCTTCACTGTCCGCGTATCGGAGCACGCATCCCGCTCGGTCAAGCCCACCAGTCAGATTTACCATTTACTATATATATCAAATACCTTAAGACTGAGTTTGGGCTCACCCGACAAGCCTTGGGACGCAGCAGCGGGTACACACCGCATGCCGATCGGTGATCGGCGACCAATTGCCGAGGAGCGCCGCCGGCGGGCAGCGTACAGGCCTGGTGTCCGGCGCTAGGTTCCAAGCCGGATCCAGAACCTCCAGCAGCCGGTCGGTCGCGCGAGCCGGGACGACGAGAGGCCCAGGTTCATCGGCTCAGCGATCCTCACTGGCGAATCACACGGTATCCGTCAGCGAGTTCGTTGGACAGCCAAGCCGGTCCGACGAAGAGTGCGGTAGCCCATATGTCGGCCCACATCAGGCTGGGTCCGAGCACGGTGACTGACCCTGAACGGTCATCGAAAGTCCCGGTTGCCGGATTGTAGAGATGCGCTCCGCGCGCAGCTGTCCCAGAGGTGGCCACACCACCATGGTGAAGCTCCACAACCTCGGCGATCCGTGAGCGATCGCGGGGGTCCTCGATACCGCCCCGACAGATTGATCCGGGACCGCCTACGTCCTCAACAGCTGCGCCTCCGAGCCCGACGTCGCCGCCTGCATTGAGGCAGTAGTTCGCGCCCTGAAGGCCCGCCAACCGGCTCGCGGCCCGGTCCGCAGCCCAGCCCTTCACCAAGGCGGTCGGATCGAAGCGCAGTACGCCCTCATCGTCTGGCAGGTGGTCGGGTGAACGTACCTTCGGTGAGCTCGCCTGCTTGCTGGCACAGCGTGATAACCTGCCCGACCAGCGGGTCAGCCTGCGCCGGTTCCAGCTCACTTCTGCGGATTCGGCTCACCTCGCTGATGTGCTGGTACGTGCTGAATAGCAGATCCGCTTCGCGCACAATGTCAAATGCCTCTTGAACGCCTTGAGCCACAGTCGATGCGTCGAGGTCCGCACTGCGAACGTGGATGCTGATTGGCATGCCCATGATCTGCATGGACCCATGCGTGTTGATTCACAGGTGGGCCTGGTCGATGGCTGACTGGAGCGACTGCAGGTAGCCGCCGCTGGTGACTGTGGCTCCCGAGACGGTGTCGATGGAGGCGGACTGCTGTTGGACGGCTTCTTGGTTCAGGATGGGTAGGGCGGTGCTGTTGATCTGTGTGTCGCGACTGGTGCCTTGGGGGTACTGCACCGCCTGGGAAGAGGTGATCTTGCCGCTTTGGACGGTGATCCGGACCTGGACGGTTCCCCATTGGGTGTTCGCTGCAGCACCTGTGTAGTTGGCTGGGCTCGATGTGCCTGTCGTGGACCCGCTCTTGGTCGAGGACCGGGACTGTGATCCTGAGCCAGGTGATACCGGTGCTGCAGGTGTTGCCGGTACCTGCGCAACGGGGCTGGCGCCGGCGCCGGCCCCTGCGGCGTTGGTGCTGGTGTGGTAGCTGAAGAGCAGCACCACTGTGGTGATGGTGGACAAGATGGCGAAGACTATGCGTCGCATGGCTCTCTTTACTTGGTAGGTCGCGGCTTGGGGGTGTTAGTAGGCGAAACGTTCGATGTGGACGTTTTCGGGCGGGACGCCGGCGGCGAGAACAGCGTGCTCAGCTGCGTCCATCCACCCCGGGCTGCCACAGATGAAGACGTCGTGGCTGGCCACATCCGGGACGAATTGGCCTAGCGCCTCGACGTCACCAAGGTGGGTGTAATCCTGGGGCAGCCAGCTGGACCGCTGGGAGGCCCTGCGGCCGGTCACCACGAACAGCCGTGCCTGGCGCCGCTGCGCCAGCGTGTTCAGCTCGTCCACCAAGATGTGGCCCTGCTCTGAGCTGGCCCGGTAGATCAGGGTGACGTCGCCGGGCCTTTGGTCCAGTTCCTCCAGCAGCGCCCGCATCGGCGTGATGCCGATGCCGGAGGCCATGAGCAGAACCTTGCGGCGGGTCCGTACTCCCTCGTGTAGCCGCCCGTAGGGGCCTTCGAAGAACACCTTGGTCCCCGGGCGCAGGGTTGCCAGTCGCGCCGACCCATCGCCCAGGTGGGCGGCGGTGATCCGCAGCGTGCGACCGTCAGGTGCGGCGGACAACGAGTAGGGGTGTGCCCGCGTGAAGCCGTGACCGTCCAGGAACCGCCACTGGAAGAACTGACCTGCCCGTACCGGCAGCCGGTGCAGCATCCGACCCCGCATCACGACCGTGGTGACCCGGTCGTTCTCGGCCCGCACCTGCTCCACCACGAGCTGATGACGCAGGCTGCGCCACAGGGGCTGGGCGACCCGCCAGATGATCAGGCTCATAGCCGCAGCAGCCCACAGCGTCCACCAGAACACCGTGGCGACAGTGGAAGTCAGGAAGTCCTTGCCGGTCCACAGCTGGTGGGGCAGCGCCAGGCCTACGCCGAGGTAGGCGTACAGGTGAAGCAGGTGCCAGGACTCATAACGCAGCCGGGCCCGGGCCGCCCGAATCGAGGTGATGGTGACCGCGACCAGTGCCACCGTCCCTGCCACGGCCAGGAGCATTCCAGGGTAGTTCAGGACGAAGTCCGTGATCGTGGCCCACAACCCCGTGGGTGAGGTGGCCGCATAGCCCAAGGTGATCGTAACAACGTGCACCACGATGAGGTTGAACGACCAGAAGCCCGTCCAGCGGTGGCGTCGGGCCAGTTCGTCTTGGCCGTACGTCATCTCCACCATCGGGATTCGGGCCATGAGCAGCACCTGGATCAGCAACAGGTCCGATGCCACCAGAGCGCTCAACCGGCCGATGCTGGTCAGGACGGTGCTCGCCTGGACGAGGTCCTGGACTCCGCCACCTAAGACCCACAGAGCCACCACTACCAGCATGGTGCACCAGACGAAGGCTCCACAGGCATCGCGCCACCACAAAGGCGTGGACAGTGGCCGGGCCAAATGATGACGGTCAGTCCTGCGGGGTGGCGCGCC
>PMJN01000551.1 GCA_003157445.1 Micrococcales bacterium | reverse complement strand
CAGGTCGATGACGCCCTTGATGAGCTCGTTGCGAGGATCGTGACCGATCGCGACGAAGACACCGGTCACCTGCAGCGGGCGCGTCGCACCGGTCACCGTGTCGCGCAGGGTGACGCTGGTGACCTTGTCCTGGCCGTGGATCGTCTCCACAGCGCTGTTCCAGGCGAAGCGGATCCTGGGGTTGCTTATCGCACGTCCGGCCATGATCTTGGACGCTCTGAGCTCGTCGCGACGGTGCACGATGGTCACGGATCGGGCGAACTTGGTCAGGAAGGTGGCTTCCTCGATGGCGGAGTCCCCGCCGCCGACGACGGCGATGTCCTGGTCGCGGAAGAAGAACCCGTCGCAGGTGGCGCACCAGGACACGCCATGGCCGGAGAGGCGTCCTTCGTCGGGCAGCCCCATCTGCCGATAGGCCGAGCCCATCGCCAGGATCACGGTGCGGGCCGACCAGACGAAGCCCTGGCCGTCGGTGACCGTCTTGACGGGGCCGTCCAGGGACACTTCGGTCACGTCGTCGCGGATCATCTGGGCGCCGAAGCGCATCGCCTGGGCGCGCATGGCATCCATGAGGTCGGGGCCCATGATGGCTTCCGGGAATCCGGGGAAGTTCTCGACCTCTGTGGTGTTCATCAGGGCCCCGCCTGCGGTGACCGAACCCTCGAAAAGGACAGGGCCGAGGTTGGCGCGGGCGGCATATACGGCGGCGGTGTAGCCAGCCGGGCCGGAGCCGATGATGATGACGTCACGGAGCGTGTTCGGGTCGAGCCTGCCGTGCATCTCTGGCATTGGGTTTGGCCTCTCTTAGGCTCTGTGTGGGGTCCCGCCGCAGGCATGCGTTGCCCAGGGGCGGAGGTGACTGCGCCGGATCAGGCCAGGGACAGGAAAAGCTTCTCCATGGCCTTGATCTCCACGGAGTCGGTCCCGTCGGACTCTGTCAGACACTGTTTCAGGCCGGTCGAGACGATGGCGAAGCCGGCCCGGTCCAGGGCACGGTTGGCCGCCGCGAGCTGGGTGACGATGTCCTTGCAGTCGCGGCCTTCCTCGATCATTCTCAGGACGCCGCCGATCTGGCCCTGCGCTCGACGCAGTCGGTTGACCACGTCGCCCATCTCTGCCGGGTTGAGCTCAACCATGGTGACTCCCTTGCTGTGGTTGGTGGTCAGGACGCGCTAGTGGCGCCCTGTGCCTCGGCGACGCTCTTTCGAATGTCGTCCATGTCGAGCCCGCGGATTTGGGCGATGACCTGTTCCAGTGCGGAGGCAGGCAGAGATCCGGGTTGGCTGAAGACGAGGATGCCCTCGCGGAAGGCCATCAGCGTGGGGATGGATGTGATCCGGGCTGTGGCCGCCAGCGACTGCTCGGCTTCGGTGTCCACCTTGCCGAAGATGATGTCGGGGTGGTTGGCACTGGCCTTGTCGAAGACGGGGGCGAAGGCACGGCAGGGTCCGCACCAGGCCGCCCAGAAGTCGACCAGCACGATGTCGTTGTTGAGCACCGTCTGCTCAAAGGATGCTGCGGTTAGTGCCTGGGTGGTCATCTGGCTTCCTCTCGATTAGCATCATACCTCCGGGGGTATCAACGTTTCAGCTGGGATGGACATTCCCGTGTGGGATATCGGTTGGGGGATACAGGTGGTGGAGCGATCCCGGACGATAAACTTGCGGTGTCTTCGCCGGCGGTCGGGGTCGGGGTCAGCCCGTGGTCATGGGTCCGCCCATGTTCTGCCAGGCGCCAATCCCGCCAGCGAGGTCGTACACGTGGGTGAAGCCAACTGCGGCCATCTGTTCCAATGCCGTGCCCGAGCGGTTCCCGCTGCGGCAGTAGACGGCGTAGGTCGCGTTCTTGTCGAGCGCCGCGATCTTGGTCGCAAAGTCGGAGGCCTCGACGTCGATGTTCTGCGCATGTGCCAGATGTCCGCTGGCGTATTCCGCTGGGGTGCGCACATCAAGCACGATCGTGCCGGGCACCTTCATGGCGGTGGAGAAGTCGCTGGCGGCCATATGCTGGCCAGGCGCGGATGAGGCCGGGCTGCTAGCCGGTGTACCGGATGAGCAAGCGCTCATCCCGGTGATCGCAGCCACGGCCAGGGCGGCCGCTGCAATCCGACGGGACCAGGATCGGGTGGGGTGGATCTGCATGCTGTTGCTCCAAAACGGGGAGAGCGGGTATTAGAGGTTCCGGTGCACAGCTGCGAGGGTGAGCCATCCGCCGGAGAGGTTGCGGGCGTCGAACCCCTCGCTGAGAAGTACGCGGGTCGCGAGGTAGGAACGCACGCCGCTGGCGCAGTGCACCCTGATCGGGCGCCCGCCCGCTGATGTTGCGACTTCGCCCAAGCGGCCACGGAGCTCAAGGTGGGGGATATTGAGGGCGCCGGCCAGGTGGCCTTCGGCGAACTCGGATCGTGACCTGACGTCAAGGATGAGGGTGTCTGCCATGGCGTGCTCGAGATCTTGGGCCTGCCATTGGGGCATGGTGTCGTCCAGAACGTTCTGGGCAACAAATCCGAGCATGTTGACGGGGTCCTTGGCTGAGCCGTAGGGCGGGGCGTAGGCAAGCTCGAGCTCGGCAAGGTCGTCGGCGGTCATCCCGGCCCGGATGGCAGTGGCCAGGATGTCGATGCGTTTGTCCACGCCGCGGTGGCCGACGCCCTGGGCTCCGAGCAGCGTGCCATCGGGGGCGAAGCTCGCCACGAGATGCACCTGCTCGGAACCTGGGTAGTAGCCTGCGTGGTCGCCGGGGTGGATGTGGACTACTTCGTGTTCGATGCCCGCCCGGCGCAGGGTCGCTTGGCTGGCGCCGGTGGTTGCGGCGGTGAGGCCGAAGACGCGCACGATGGCGGTGCCCAGGACCGCGGCCTGGGGTGTCGTCCGGCGGCCGCAGATCGAGTCTGCGGCGCGGCGTCCCTGCCGGTTGGCGGGTCCGGCCAGCGGCACGGGCATCAGCGTCCCGGTGATGGCCTGGGTGACTTCGACGGCGTCGCCGACAGCCCAGATGTGGGGGTCGGAGGTGTGCTGGTCGCGGTCGACCCGGATGGCACCGGTCGGGCCCAGGTCCAGGCCGGCTTCGGCCGCCAGGGCACTGGCAGGACGTACACCCACGTTGACGATGACCAGGTCGGCGGCCAGGGTGGCGCCGTCGGAAAGGGTGACGGTCACCATGCCGGCCGGGCTGCCCGGTGCGCCAGTTGAGTCGTCGATGGTGCTGGCGTCGGCGATGGCTTGGGCTGAGACGCTCAGGCGCAGGTCGACGCCGTGGGCGGCAAGCTCGTCGGCGAGTAGGGGCGCGAGCTCGGCGTCCAGTGGCGGCAGGACGTGGTCGGCCAGCTCGACGAGGTGTACGGCCAGGCCGCGGGATGTCAGCGCCTCGACCGCTTCGAGACCGATGAACCCGGCACCGATGACCACGGCACTGGGCGCCGGTCCGGTCCGGGCGGCCGTGGCCAGCAGCTGTTCGATGCGTTCGCGCAAGGCGTCGACGTCGGGCACGGTACGCAGAGTGTGCACGGCGGGGTGGTCCAGGCCCTCGATGGGCGGGCGGACGGCGACCGCGCCGGGGGACAGCAGCAGCGCGTCATACGGCAGTGCGTAGGTGATGTCCCCAGCGTCGATGGTGACCTTGCGTGAGTCCTTGTCGATCCCCACAACCCGATGGCCGGTTCGCACGTCCAGATTCAGGGACGCGGCTAGCGACTCGGGAGTGTGCAGGATGAGGTCGTCGCGGGCGGCGATCTCCCCGGAGAGGTGGTAGGGCAGGCCGCAGTTTGCGAAGGAGACGTAGTCACCCTGTTCCAGAACGATGATCTCAGCGTGCTCATCGAGGCGTCGGGCCCGGGCTGCAGCGCTCATCCCGCCGGCGACCCCGCCGACGATGACGATCCTGGTGGGTTCCTGGGTGGGGGAGGGCTCGGTCATCAGCGGACCTCGCCGCCGGCGCGCTGCCAGGCACCGATCCCGCCGGACAGGCTTGCCGCGTCGAACCCGAGCCCGCGCAAGTGCTTGGCCGCAGTGCGCGAGCGCATCCCGCTGGCGCACATCACCACGACGGGGCGACCCTTGGGCAGACGCCTGGGGGCCTTGTCGATGTCACCGAGGGCGACGTGGATGGCTCCGGGCGCATGGCCGGACTTCCATTCGCTGTTCTCCCGCACATCAAGCAGGGCCGCGCCACCGCGGACCACATCCAGGGCGTGTTCGGCTTTGATCTTGGCGCCGAGAGTGTCATCGGCCGCCCCTCCGCTGAAGAACCCTCGCAGGCGCCGCAGCATAGACGGCTTGGGCGTGGGGGTGGGGGTGGGTGTGTTGGTCACAGTGGGCTCCATACGTCACAGAATACCCTAGGGGGTATATGGTCGCAAGTTTTGGTCTGAATCCGGTGCCGCTGTACAAGCCGCCAGCAGGAGTGCCTATCTCTCCTTTCTAAACGACCTTGCCGGGGCGCAAGGGGCTCTGACGCCGTCGAAGAACGGAGTAGGGCCCCGGATCTCTCCGCGCCCCTACTCACTGCGTCTGACATGGGGACCGACTTCCTTGGCGGCCCCCATATCAGTGGCTCATATTCTTGCTGTCAGGCGGTCTGCTTCGACTTGTCTGCGGCCAGGGCGTAGAAGAACAAGGCCACGGGCCGGTACATGGCGTGGGCGAACTTGGTGAACGGCAGCAGGAGCATGAGTTCCATGGCTACGGAGACATGGAACAGGAAGACCCAGTAACCCCAGGCCGGGGCGTTCGGAAGGTAGAGCGCGACCTCGATGAAGAACCCGGTCGCGCCGGTGATCCACAGCAGCACGAGCAGGAGCCAGTCCGAGGCAGTGGTGAACTGCGCCGCGCGGTTGACCTGGCGCACCCGGTTGACCATGAACATGCTCACGCCGTACACCAGGGCGATTCCGGCGAGGGTCCCGATCAGGCGGGACGGGTACCACAGCGGGATCGGTGTCCCGGTCGCCTTGACCCCGATGAGGGCAAGGCCCCAGTCAAGGATGGTCGCGCTGAACAAGCCGAGGAAACCCCAGATCGTCAGGGCATGGATGAGCCACCGGCGGCGGTACAACGGCTCGATCGGGTTGTCGTCCTTGCAGTCCTGGCGGTACCGGCGCTGGCCTAGGGACTCGACTCCGAGCGCCGCCCACAGTGCCTTGGCGGCCCTGGACAGTTGGGCACGGCCGCCGAACAACGCCGGGAGGCTGACCCCTTCACTTCGCGCGACCCGTCGAGCCATCGAGGTGATACCAAAGACCCCGGCCAGCGCCAACACGACCATCACGGCGACGCCGGTCCAGTGGATCAGCCCCTCCGGGATGAACGTGAAGAGCGCGAGCGACGCCGCGTCCTGCGGGCCGTGGGAGGCGTACATGAAGACGGCGAAGAATGCGGCGAACGCGGCTGCAACCAGCGAGCCGACCACTGGTCGGGTGTACAGGATCCTGGCGAGCCCGGTCGGCTCGTAGCTCGCGATGGCATACCGCCGGGCGGCCGCCATGAACTCACTGGGATCGGCCTGCGTCGGGCAGCTGTCGGAGCACAGACCGCACTGGTAGCAGGTCCACAGCTCCTTGCTGGAGAGCAGCTCGTCCTTCATTCCCACCTGGGCGTATCGGATGATGCGGCGGGGGAAGGTGGCGTCGTTGTCCACCAACGGGCAGATCGCGGTGCAGGTGCCGCAGCTGAAGCACGCCGAGACATCGGCTGCCCCGAAGCGCTTCAGATCGGACAGGAGCTCGGTGTCAATGAGCCTGGGTGTCGTGGTGGTCATGAGGTCGCCTCCTGGCGGACGGCTGCGTAGCGGAAGTAGCCCTCATCGGTCGGGTCCGGGACTTCGACGACGTGGCCGTAGCGACGCATGCCCATGACCCAGAAGAGCACCTCGTTGGCTGGTTGGCCGATGTGCTGGGCGATCTCGGGGACGGTGAGCGGTCCCGCTCTCAGTGCCCAAAGGATCGGGCTGTGCATCATTGGTTCCTCGCGGATGATCTCGCGGGGGTCCCTCAGCGTGGTGCTCATGAGACCGGCTCCTTTGCCAAGCTGTCGATCGAGGCCCGCATCTGGGCGTCGGTGTATCCGAGCAGGTCGATCGCGTTCTCCGGGCAGATCGGGACGCACCCGCCGCATCCCTTGCAGACGGCCGCGCTGATCTCCGCCACCTTGCGCCCATCGGTATCGACTGTGGTGATGGCGTCGTACGGGCAGCTGGCCAGGCACTTGTCGGTGCATCCCGTGCAGGCCTCCGTATCTACCGTGGCCACCAGCGGGTCGAGCTCGGCAAATCCCTTCAGGAGGATCCCCGCGCTCTGGGTGACCGCTGCCAGGCCGGACGCGACGCTCTCCGACAGGGTCTTCGGACTCTGGCAGGCGCCCGCGATCATCACGCCGGCCACGACGGTCTCGACCGGGCGCAGCTTGGGGTGGATCTCGTTGTAGAACCCGTCGACGCCGACCGGGAGCTTCAGGACGCTGGTCAGGTCCTGGTTCTTGCGCGGCACCATGCCCGTGACGAGGACCACCAGGTCGGCCGGGAGAGTGAGCTCCTCGTTGCCGGTCTGGGTGTCGACGACGGTCACTGCTAGGCGTCCGTCAGCCATCTTGGCCACCGAGGGCGGCGTCTCGTCGGGGAACTTCATGTACACGGAGCCGCGCTCACGCGACTCCGAGTACATGAGCTCGAACTTGCCGTAGGTCCGGATGTCGCGGTGCAGGTGGTACTGACGCAGCTCGGAGTCACGTGCCGCAATCTTCAGCGACGCGTGCACGGTGGCCGCGCAGCAGAACTTCGAGCAGTACTCGTTGCCGGGCGCCGGCTGCCGGTTGCCGACGCAGTAGACGTAGGCGATCGTGCGGACAGGCTTGTCCTTGTAGATCAGCGGGCCCTTGGAGCCGTCGACCAGCTTGGTGAACTCGGGCAGCGTGAGGACACCCTCGATGCCGTACCCGAACTCGCCGACCTCGGGCTGGTAGGTGTCGAAACCGGTGGCGACAACGATGGTCCCGACCTCAGCCGTGACCATCTGGTCCTGGCCCTTGACGCGGACCTCCGTGATGTAGTTGCCGAAGCTGCCCGACTTGGACACGAGCTCGGCGTCGGTCAGGATGGTGATCGACGGCCGCTTCGCGACCTCCTCGATGAGGAAGTCGATCTGTTCGCGGCCGCTGTGCTCGTTCGGGAACATCGGGCCGAGTTCGGCAACCCACCCGCCGAGTGTGGATGCTCGCTCGACGATGACGACACCAAGCCCGATGTCGGCCAGCCCGATGGCTGCCCGCAGGCCGGCGACCCCGCCTCCGACGACCATCGTCTTGGGCAGCGTCTTGACGACTAGCGGCTCCAGCGGCCGGGACAACCTCGTTTTGGCGACGCCAGCCCGCACCAGGCCGATTGCCTTTTCGGTCGCGCCCTCGTGGTCGTCGGTGTGAGCCCAGGAGCACTGCTCGCGAACGTTCACCTGGGTGTAGGAATAGGGGTTGAGGTCTGCTCGTTTCGAGACACCCTGGAAGGTGATCTGGTGAAGCTTCGGCGAGCAGGACGCCACGACCAGGCCGTCCAGCTTCTTGTCCTTGATGGCCTGGACCATCTCCTTCTGGGTGCCGTCGGAGCACGCGAACAGCTCGGTCTCGGAGACCACCACGTCCGGTTCGTCCTTCAGGGCATCTCGGACCTTGGCCACGTCAACGTAGTCGGAGATGTTCCCGCCACAGTGACAGATGAAAACACCGATGCGCCGCCCCTCGCCCGTGCCGGCGTCTACCTGCTCGCTCATACCAGCGCCTCCGCAGTGTTAATGGTGAGCAGGTTGCTCTTTGAGTGCTCGAGGTGAGCCGCGACCTGGGCGACGGCGGCTCCTGCGTGCAGGATCGTGTCGACGATGTCCTTGGCTCCTGCGGAGGTTCCGGCGACGAAGACGCCGGGGATGTCGGTCCGGCCGGGGTCGAGGTCACCGTCGGGTTCGGCGACGTAGAAGTACTCGTCCAGGCCCAGCTTCTCGCCGGTGAACAGCTTTTCCACGTCCCTGTTGGGCTGGATG
>PMJN01000097.1 GCA_003157445.1 Micrococcales bacterium | reverse complement strand
GCAGGGACTCGATGCCAAGACCGTTGCGGGAATTGCGAGTGCGCGGGCACGCGCGGCGACGGTGATCTTCTACGTCGATAATCTGGAACATCTTCGTCGCGGTGGTCGGATCGGAGCGGCTTCTGCGCTGCTCGGCTCGGCCCTGGCCATCAAGCCGTTGTTGGCGCTAGCCGATGGCCGCATCAATCCAATCGAGAAGGTGCGGACGGCGGCTCGAGCACTGAGCAGGCTGGAGGAGCTTGCTCTTCGGGCGGTCGAGGCTGCTGGGCATTCAGGCGTCGACATCGCGGTCCACCATCTTGACTCGAAGACCCGGGCCAGCGATCTGGTGGACCGGTTGCGGGCTAAGGTCCCGTCTTCGACAACGGTGATTCTGGTTGAGCTCGGAGCTGTGGTGGGCGCACACGTCGGCCCGGGAACCATCGCTGTGGCGGTCTCGCCTCGACCGGAACGCGGCCAGGTCTGAACGTGTCCGAATCCTGGATCGTCGTCGGGATGGCGGCTGTGCTCGGATTCTTCGTGGGATCGATCAACCCAGCGACCATCATCGCTCGGACTCGCCATGCGGATCTTCGACAAGGCTCGGGGAACCCGGGTGCGACGAACGTGGGTCGCGTTCTGGGATTGCGATGGGGGGTCGTCGTCGGCCTGCTCGACGTTCTCAAGGGATTCGTGCCGACGTTCCTGGCGTTGTTGCTCTTTGATCGCCTCACGGCGTATGTAGTTGGCCTGGCAACCGTTCTCGGGCACGTTCTTTCACCGTTCCTGCGGGGGCGCGGTGGCAAGGGAGTCGCGACTTCGTTGGGCGCCATACTCGCGGTATTCCCGTGGTTTGCCCTAGGCATGCTCGTGGTCTTCGGACTGTTGCTGTGGCGCACCCGGTGGGTGGCTGGCTCCTCGCTCGCGGCTGCGGGACTACTGGCCCTGTATGCCGGGTTGGCGCCGCTTCCTGATCCCGTTGCCGCAGGCAGGGTGTGGGGAATCTGCATTGCCTTGCTTGTCACTATCCGCCACCATGGCAACATTCGCGCTTGGGCTCAAAGACGACTGAACTGATGGGGCTATTTCGGGCGATTTGTGCGGGTATGCCCGTTCCCAAGCAAAATGCCGAGAACCTTATAACCCGCTCGGCACAGGATGCTGAGTTCAACGGGCTGAACATGTGTTGCTAACAGGCAATTCTGACCGAATACCTAATTGCCTTCTATCCCATCCTTTACCTTTTCAACTACGGCGGTCCAGCAGGACATCCCTCACGGATGGATACGTGAACATGCCTATGGCCGAAGCTGGCGGCACGGTCGGCGTCGCCTCGAGAGGCCAGGCCATCTGTCGGCCGACCGCCTCGCCGACATAAGCACCCTGCGCGATGCCGGCACAAATCCACCACGACTCGGCTGTTTCGCGGCGCTCCAGAGCAGACGTCCCTTGACCGGCCGTCCAGGCCGTCGGGGTTACCTGGCAAGAAGTACGATGATCAGTTAGTGCCGGCGGTCTTCTTTGCCGGCGATTGCGCCGTCAGCGCTTTCACCGCAAACCGACTGGACGACGGGTCGTCACCGACGTCCAAGTTCGCCAAGGCTCACTGTTTGGGGTTTCGCTCTCACGCTTCGTCGACTTGCGCTGGTGGGGGCGCTGGTACCGAGCGAGGACTGCCGAAGTAGCTGGGCTCAGCCGCGAGCGAAGACACGGGCCGTGGCGGTGGCCGCCTCACACAGTGCGTCCAACGTGGCTTTGACTGCGGGAACCCGTTGCAGGTCCGTGGTTGTGACCACATGGACCTCCCGGCGCGAGGCCGGCGAGATCGGCAAGGTGACGACGTCGGGATGATTGGCGCTACGCAGAATCAGGTCGGGGATCAACGCTACGCCCAACCCCTCGGCGACCAGACCTAGTACGGCGACGTAGTCCTCGGTCTCGAAGGACACGTTCGGCATAAACCCCGACTTGTGGCACAACTGCAGGAGGTGGCCTCGACAGCGCGGGCAGCCCGCAATCCACGACTCGTCGCTGAGCTGGGACAGGTCGCCTACTTCGGCGGTGGCCATCGGGTGGTTCTTCGGTAGCGCGAGTCGGACCTCGTCGTCAAGAAGCTTATGGATGACGAACATGTCGAGGTCCTCCTCTCCGCGTCCGAGGTCGGTGCCTTCGTAGGCAAAGGCCACTGCAAGGTCGCACTCGCCGGCACGTAGCGCCGCCAGTGACTCTGGGGGCTCGGCTTCGCTGAAGCTCACCTTGATCTCAGGAAAACGTTCTTTCACAAGGGCTAGTGCGCGGGGGACCAACGTCGCCGAGGACGATGGGAAAGCCATCAACCTGACCCGTCCGGCACGCAGTCCGGCGATCGCGGCGACTTCTTCCTCGGCCGCATCGAGCGCCGCCAGCACTCCTACCGCATGTCGCGCCAGCACCTGGCCGGCCTCGGTCAGACGCACGTTGCGCCCCACTCGTTCGACCAGCACCGTTCCGGTGCGCTGCTCGAGCCGGCGTACCATCTGGGAGATGGCTGGTTGGGAGTAGCCCAGCGACAGGGCGGCCAAGGTGAAGCTACCCTCGTCGGCAATGGCGCGCATCACGCGCAGCCCCGCTGCATCAATCATGCCTGTAAGTTTATAACGTTGAGTTATCGCCTGCCCAACTACTGGTTGTTTGTGTGATCTGCCAGTGGTTGTCCTCTGAAGAAGTTGCGAGCCTTCCTCGGCCGTGGCAGGCGCGTCGCATACTTGTTGACGTGGAGACTGCGCTGATGACGGCACGGGACCAGGCGGCATACGAGGGGCTCGTGGAGCTTTTGCGAGCGGGGCAGGTCACTGTCCTGACCGGCGCTGGCTTGTCCACGGAGTCGGGCATCCCCGATTACAGGGGACCGGACGGCAAACGACGAGTGGTTCCGATGACGTACGGCGAGTTCGTTGCCTCGCCAGCGAATCGGCAGCGATACTGGGCGCGCAGCTTTGTGGGATGGCGACGATTTGCCGGAGCCACGCCCAACGACGGACACACCGCGGTTGCCGACCTTCAACGCTTCGGCCTGCTTCGCGCGATCATCACTCAGAACGTCGACGGACTTCACCAGATGGCCGGAGCCTGTGACGTCTTGGAACTGCACGGCAACCTTGGGCTGGCGCGGTGCCTGGACTGTGGCGAGACGACGCGCAGAGCTGAGCTCGATTTGCGACTGAGCGAGGCTAACCCGCATTTCGAAGAGATGGCAGGGGAGATACGCCCCGATGGAGACTTCGCTCTATCGGAAGAGGCCGTGGCTGGCTTTCACCCGCCGCGTTGCCTGGTGTGTCAGTCGGATCGGGTGAAACCCGACGTCGTCTTCTTCGGCGAGTCGGTGCCAAAACCTCTCGTTGAGCGATGCTTCTCGCACGTTGACGCCTCTTTGGGACTTGTCGTGCTGGGCTCTTCATTGCAGGTGATGAGCGGTTACCGGTTCGTGCTCCGGGCCTCTGCCAGCGGCATACCTGTGGCGATCGTGACGCGCGGGCCGAGCCGTGGCGATGAAAAGGCAACGCTCCGGCTCGACTCTCCATTGGGACTCACCCTGAACCGGGTCGTCCAGGACCTGCAGGCATAGAACGCCCGTATCCCGCGGATCAGACGATCAGATCTTGCGCAGCACCGCGGTGACCTTGCCCAAGATAGTTGCATGATCGCCGTCGATGGGTGCGAACGCCTCGTTCTGGGGCATGAGCCATACGTGACCGTCCTTGCGCTTGAATGTCTTGACGGTGGCCTCGTTGTCGAGCATCGCGGCGACGATGTCACCGTTGTCGGCGGTCGGCTGCTGGCGTACGACAACCCAGTCGCCGTCGCAGATGGCTCCCTCGATCATGGAGTCACCGACGACCTTGAGTAGGAACAGTTCGCCCTCGCCGACGATCTGCCGTGGCAGCGCGAAGACGTCGTCCACGACCTCCTCGGCTGTGATCGGAATACCGGCGGCGATCTGACCCAGCACCGGGACGTAGGCAGGCATTGGCCGCGAATCGCCACTGCCGGTCTCGTCGACTCCTTCGGCGTGGGCCTGGCGATAACCGCGCGCGTCCGAGACTGCATTGGGGGAGAGGACTTCGATGGCTCGGGGTCGGTTGGGGTCCTTACGCAGGAAGCCCTTTCGTTCCAGGGCCAGAAGCTGGTAGGACACGCTGCTGGGACTCTGTAGCCCGACCGCCTCGCCGATCTCGCGAAGACTCGGCGGGTAGCCGCGACGGTCTACGGAGTTACGAATCACCTCCAGGACGCGACGTTGGCGGGTGGTCAGCCCGTCGCCGGATTCGCGGTCGGGCATTTCGTGGACCTTAGCCATGATTTCGTCCTCTTGCTCGTGCCGGGAGACACCCGTTGTCAGAGGCGTCTGCTGGGCTGGTCGACATGCGGACAGCCTATGTCGCTGAGACAGGGGTTTCAAACACCTGTTCGACTGTGTTCTCGACTTTGTCGGCATTGAGTGTTAGACATCGCACAAGCGTTCTATTGGACGCTAGTTCGATAGAAACTGGTAACCGAACCACGCGGGAGGACGCCATGTCAGTTGGAACCGTCGGGTTACTCGTGCCCGAGCCTGTCCGTATGCCGTCGCGCACCACTGGCCCGAGGCTGCGCCTGGTCGCTTCACAGGGACTGCTGTATCCGGACGAGGGTGTTGGTCCTGGCCGGCGTGGCTATGTTCGCGCGCCTGCGTCGATGCGGCTCACTCGCCGGGGGCGCCTCGTGATCACGCTGATGGTTACCGTCGCTGTGGCGATACTGGCCGTCGCGCTTGCGAGTTCAGTTGACGCGGCCGCGCCACAGATCGACCACGCCACTACGGTCTCGCTCGGTCAGACTCTCTCCGAGGTCGCGGCCGTCCAGTTGCCGAGTCTGCCGATTCGTGATGCCGTGGCACGACTCCAGCTTGCAAATGGTCTGAACACCTCTCAGGTGCATGCAGGTCAGTTGTTGCTTATTCCGTCGTTGCCCTGAGGTTGAGATGATGTAGTTCCCCTGGGAACTGTTGTTTGCAGTGGACTGCGACACGCCTTAGCTAGCTCGAGGGTTGCGGCAGACTGCATGTGACCTTGGGGTTGAGTCCGACATAGTTCAGCGGTCCCGCCACGGCGGTGACGCCGACTGTTGCCGCGCCCGCGCAGTTCTGCGGCTCCGAGGCGAAGTAGCCTCGTTGGCCCGCCGCAACGGCGCCGATCGCCAGCCACACCACGAAGATCAGCCCGGCAATCCTGGTACGTAACTGAGAACCCATGTTGTCTCTGCTCCGGTTTCTGGATTGTGCTCGAGTTCATGGCCGAAATCGCTGTCCGGGCCGGTGACCGAGTCTGTCCATGGGCACCGGTAACTGGTGTGGATCAGCCGGTCCGGGAGCGACGCGGCGACCACAGGTTTGGGGAGCAGACTACCAGTGGGACGGTGCCTTCTTGGACGTCATGATTCGCCGTCGGCATTAACCGACCTCGGCTTGGGCCACCGATGCGACATCAGCGGAACGGCCGACAGCGGGGCTTGGGGTTTGCCTCGTCAGGCAACCGACTGCATCGTTACCAACCTCGCGATGTCTCGCCCGCCCCGATACAGCCGGGGCGCGGGACTGGCGTCGCTGGCCAATCCGTCGGTTGGTCCCCGTTGCCCTGGTCCACAGGCGGGCTGGTTACGAGTGGCCGTGGCGCTCGAGTGGAGGTCATCTGGTCTTGACGATGCCGCACCGTTGCGGGCCAACTGAAGGTGGCCACGGGGTGCCGCAGGTTCACAAGTGCGACGACACGCCGACGTCGTGCAGGACGCCGTGATCATGTTGTGTACGGAGACGGAGCGACGTAAGATCCCTACATATAGTAGTTACACAGACGTAACTCATCCACATGTAGTCACAGGATGCGCTGACTTATCCCCAGGTCATCCACATGTTGACCACAAGGTTGTCCCCAGGAGGCTCCCACAGGGGCCGACGGACGATCGTACAAAATCAGAACGAGGCCAACGGATTTGATGGCCGAACTCATCAACAGGCGGCACTGGCACGGAAAGGAGGCACTGCGATGCATTGTCCTTTCTGCCACTACACGGACAGCCGAGTCATGGACAGTCGCACGGCCGATGACGGAACTGCGATCCGCCGCCGACGGCAGTGTCCCGAGTGCAATCGACGTTTCACGACGGTCGAGACCACGAGTCTGTCGGTGGTCAAACGAAGCGGTGTTACCGAACCATTTAGTCGCAGCAAGGTCCTGGTGGGCGTGCGGAAGGCTTGCCAGGGACGTCCAGTCACAGACGACGACCTGGCCAGGCTTGCTCAGAAGGTTGAGGAGGTGATCCGGGCACAGGGCAGTGCTGAGGTCGACGCCCACGAGGTGGGGTTGGCCATCCTCGGACCGCTGCGTGAGCTCGACGAGATTGCGTACTTGCGATTTGCCAGCGTCTACCAGGCTTTCGAAAGCCTGGAGGACTTCGAGTTCGCGATCGCTCTGCTTCGCGCCGAGCGAGAGCCAACAGGTCAAGAACCAGACCCAGCCGACCGTGTGGCACCCCCGCTGGTGGGGTAAGTGGCGGATAGCGATCTGCCAGCAGGAACCGACTACTGGATGTGTCAGTGGCGGAAGCCAGACTTGAAAATATCCAAATCCAGGGCCAAGGAGGCCATCAATGACAGAGACGACCGGCGCGAGTGCAGGTGCGCGACGCGGCAGCGGCAAGAAGGGTGTGAAGGTCGAACGCATCTTCACCACCCCCGGAGTGCACCCGTATGACGAGGTCACCTGGGAGCACCGCGATGTCGTCCAGCAGAACTGGAAGACAGGCGTCACGATCTTCGAACAGCGAGACGTGGAGTTCCCGGA
>PMJN01000261.1 GCA_003157445.1 Micrococcales bacterium | reverse complement strand
TCAGGGTTCCTTTGGCGAGTCCGACGAAGTTCGCAACCGTCTTGGGGGCTTGATCGGGGAACATCGTGATATTGATGTCGCCGAGGGTCGTGTGAAGGGTGACGTTCATATAGCCATCCTGCCATGCGTGCCGGAGTCACAACGGCCTCGGGCGGGTCGGGTGGGGGAGGTTCCCGCCAGCACTGGGTGGTCAGGTCCGTCGTCACGGTGCAGGATGGAAGCACAGCCGACCTCATCACCTGTGGAGGACATCATGTTTCGTACCAAGAGCAGGACAGAGCAGCTGACGGAGCAGCTTCAGGACCAGTCGGAGTCCCTCTCGAACACGGCAGACACACTCGCCGACCAGCTACGCGAGCGGGTTATTCCCGCTGTCGGCCAGGCCACCGAGAGCGCCAGGGTGTGGGCCAAGCCACATGTCGAGCATGGCATTGAGGTGGCGGCTCCCCACCTGGAGTCCGTGGTCAGCGGCCTCGCACCCAGAGTGGACACCGCACGGGACAAGATCGTTGACGAGTTGATTCCCCGCCTGGCCGAGGCGATCAACGCCTGGGCGGCCGCGAGCGCCGCGGCCAGGGACGAGGGGGTGTCCCGTGGCAAGGGTGCTGCGTCCGTCATATCCGGCAACGCGGTCGCTACACCTAAGGGCAGGAAGAAGCGTGTACTACTGATCCTGGGCCTGGTTGTCGGTGGCGCAGCGGCCGCGATGGCGTTCATGAAGAAAACTGCTCCCAAGGACGACCCGTGGACAACCCCGCTCGAGGACCCGTACACGGCCACCCCCAACGGTCGGCACTCCGCCGGGTCGCCGGTCGATGAGGCCACTGGGACCGCCAAGACCCAGTCCGAGATCATCGACTCTATGCAGAGCCGCATCGCCGACCCAGGGGAGCCGGCTGCAGTGGCCGATGTCAGCGACACCACGGATACCAGCCCCACGAACAACGAGAAGGTCAAGGACCTCACCGACAAGAGCACGAGCAAGAACAACGGCGACAAGAACGACACTGACAAGACTCCGGGTGCCTAGCTAAAGGGAAAGCCGCCACCATGCTCAATGCCGCGGCACGAGCAGTGATCACGTCCGGGGCGCTGGCACACCTGTTCACCATCAATAAGGACGGGCCCCCAGGTGCGCGTCGTATGAGTCGGTCTGGATTGCGACGAAGTGGTTCTGCTCTTCTGGACGGACTTCAGAAGAAGTTGGGGAACAGGCACCGAGACCCCTGGGTAGTGCTCTCCTTCGTGGCCGAAGGCGTCAACGGCGTCGGGATGGGCAACGGCCTGGTGGTCCGCCGCCGGGCCAGGATCAGCGAGGGGGCGCTCCCGAGTTGTTGCAGACCCTCGCGCAAACCTAGGGCGGGCCTGGGACAGGTTCCCTCCCATGTCCGACCTGCCCCAGGGTTCATCACTCACGTCGCCATCACCTGGTTCTGTGGGCTAGGTGCCTGGCCTGGTTAGGGCTGCACTTTCGACGTAACGGGTTGGGTCGGTGCGTGGCTCGCGTACAGTTTCTGAGTGCCCACCGACGACAACCAGCCTGCCCAACCCGCGATACCGGCTGCTGACCTGGAGTTTTGCCTTCGCGTGCTGGCTCAGGCTGACGAACTGCCGACCGAGCACCCTGACGCCGTGGCGATCAGGCAGGCGACCGCGCGGATATTCAAGGGCGTCAAGCTGAAGCGGCGTGCCGAGCGCCGCGACAAGGTGCTGGCCAATGACCGTGCCATTACTGCCTTGACCGCGACCGGTGCCCGCGAACGGATCGACGACGAGACCCAAGGTCTGCAGTTGGTGTCGAACGCCACCGGTGCACTCGCCGGGCGGCTTCTTCAGCCGCGCTCCTGCTACACCTGCAAGGCTCGTTATGTCGATGTGGACGCCTTTTATCATCAGCTCTGCCCCCCCTGCGCTGCCCTTAACCGCGGCAAACGCAACGCGCGCTGCGACCTGACTGGTCGACGTGCTCTGCTCACCGGTGGCCGCGCCAAGATCGGGATGTATATCGCGCTCAGGCTGTTGCGCGACGGTGCCCACACCACGATCACCACACGCTTCCCAGCCGATGCGATCCGTAGGTTCACCGCGATGGAGGACAGCGCCAGCTGGATCCATCGGCTGCGTATCGTCGGCATCGACCTGCGAGACCCGGCCCAGGTTGTCGCGCTTGCAGATTCCGTGGCCGCGCAGGGACCGCTGGATATCCTGATCAACAACGCAGCCCAGACCGTGCGCCGCTCGCCGGGGTCCTACGCACCGCTCGTGCAAGCCGAGGCGGAGCCACTACCCCATGGCCAACTGCCGGAGATGATCACCTTCGACCACATCAGCGATGCGCATCCGAGCTCGTTGGCCGGGGCCCTGCACGCCCCGCCGACGGTACATACGACGGCCCCCCACGCACTGACCGCGTTGGCCCTGCGTGCCGGCTCCGCGACCCCGGCCAGGGTGGCGGCTGGCACGGCGATCGACGCCGGCGGTCTGGTGCCCGACCTGCACGAAGTAAACAGCTGGACTCAGCCTGTGCAGGAGGTAGATCCGCTGGAACTGCTCGAGGTTCAGCTCTGCAATGCCACCGCGCCCTTCATTCTGATCAGCCGGCTGCGTGCCTCGATGGCCAACTCCACGGCTCGGCGCAAGTACGTCGTCAACGTCTCGGCGATGGAGGGCCAGTTCAGCCGCAACTACAAGGGCCCTGGTCATCCGCACACCAACATGGCCAAGGCGGCGCTCAACATGCTCACCCGAACCAGCTCCCAGGAGATGCTCGAGGCCGACGCCATCTTGATGACCGCGGTCGACACCGGATGGATCACCGATGAGCGCCCACACCCGACCAAGATGCGGCTTGCCGAGGAGGGCTTCCACGCCCCTCTCGATCTTGTCGATGGCGCGGCGCGGGTCTATGACCCAATCGTCCAAGGCGAGCTGGGCACCGACCTCTACGGTTGCTTCATCAAGGACTACGAACCAGCGCCTTGGTAGCAGGGCCGTCTGGCGGCGGCTACCGACCGAACGGCATTCCGATGTGCGCCTGCGAAGCGAATGACGGAGATGGAGGCGTGAGAAGGGCTCGGATTGGTGTACGACCACTAGAACCCGTCACTGGTCTTCGGGCACGCGCGCAGGCTGCGCCACCCTGGCACAATCATGTTCTTCGTCGTTGCGTAGCCAGATCGGTCAGCGGGACATCGAACCGGACCACCTACCAGCGGAGCTGGTCGGGTAGAAGGCTGAAGATCACAGTGTCGCGCCGACCGCCTTTGAAAGACATGTGGGAGCGCATGACGCCTTCACGGACGAAGCCACAGCGTGCGGCGACACGCTGAGAGGGTTCGTTGTCCGGCCCGCAAGTCAGCTCGATGCGAGCCAGCCCCAACTCCCTGACCCCCCAGTGGGCTAGCAACCGCACGGCAGTGGACATGACCCCTCGTCCGCGCGCCTGCGGGGCAAGCCAGTACCCGGTGGCGGCTCTTCCCTGCTCGAGATTGATGTCATACAGGGAGACAGAACCCAGCACATCGTTCTCGCGCCTTTGCTCAACGAGTGCGAACTGCACTGCCTCCCCGCGCAACCGCGCCGGTTCCAGGCTGGCGAAGTGGTCTCGTGCGTCATCCTCGGTGTAGGCCGCGGCCTCAGTCCAAGAGAACTGTTGGGTAACCGGATCACTGAACGCCATCGCTATCGCCGGCACATCCGTCTCCCGCCACGGGCGCAGAAGCACGGTCTCGTTGGCGAGGAGTGGTGCGGGGAACTGGATCTCAGGCATGGTCCATAGCCTAGGTCAGCGGAAGAAAGCGGGCGGACGTCTCCGACAACCCACCGGCAGATGACCACCGAAGCCCCGCTAGTGGGCTTCACCCATCTCAGTGCCACCTAACCACCGGACCATGAGGGCTCCACCGACGAGGCCACTGACTAGTGGCCCATAATTGCACCAACAACCAATCCAACAAGGCGTTTGGGCGAAGTGACGGGTCGCCCATCGACGACGAAGTTAACGACGAAGTAGAAGATCGCCATTACACAGCCTCAAATAAGTCGAGAAGAACTGGGTGCCCTCGAACCCAGGCATCGTTCTTTACCTGGTTGCCAGCGAGGGTCGCCACCATCGCGTCGTCTCGCTCATCGAGCCACCTTAGCCGTGGCCTAAGCCGGGCCCTTTCACCCATCCAGGACGAGCATCCTTGCGGCAGGCTGGCAGTGTATTAGACGACCTCTCAAGCATGTCATCAGCGACTATCTGCGACACAAGGCGCAAGAACGAAGGAGCAACCTCTGAGCCCAGGTTGAGGCAGGGGTGACGCCGCTGGCGTGGGTCGGCCAAGAGTGGTCACAAACTGCTCCACGCGGCGCAAAACAGACCGTCCCATGTTCCTTCACGGAGCCCATTCTCGATACCAACGGTGGCACACTCGGCATATGGCAGCACGCGACATCGACAGCTACCTCGCTGGAGTGGGCGAGCCGAAGCGGAGCACCCTTCAGCAGTTGCGACAGTGTGTTCTTGACGTGATACCCGACGCCGAGGAGTGCATCTCCTATGGGTTGCCTGCCTTCAAGGTCGAGGGCAAGACAGTCGCCGGGTTCGGCGCGTTCAAGAACCACCTGAGTTACCTGCCGCACAGCGGCTCAGTCTTGCCTGCGCTGGCCGCCGATCTCGCAGGTTACGAGGGCACCAAAGGGTCGCTGCACTTTCCGGTGGACCAGCCGCTCGCGCCCGCCTTGGTGAACAAGCTGGTCACGACCCGTCTGCGGGAGCTTGGTCTGTAGGCCGTAACGCACGGCGATCGAACGCTCTTGGTGCAAGGGCCAGCGCGATGTTAGACATGCATGCCATGCGGCCGCCCGAGTCACCACGCGGAGTAGCAACGCACGACTTTCGGCGTGACACTCAGTCCCATAGGCGGTCCTTGGGCGGCACGACGGGGATCTGCTCATCGGCGTCCAATCAGCGGCGTTTCGACGCGCCAGTCAGCGTTGGCTTCGTGGTCCGGTTTTCCCATGCTTGTCACATCTGGTCTGGGTGTGGGCGGGCCTCGCATTGAGGCCTCGCGATGGGTTTGAATGCAGGAACTTATGCATGAACTGCTTGGTGGTATGAGTAACGGACCGGCCTTGGTGAACCCCACGTCCACAAGGGATCCCCTCGGCCCGGCGGGCTGGCCTGGCAATTCGCCGAGACTCGGGGCTACGCCTTGGTCCGGTGCTCGACGGCGTACGTGAAGGAAGCCGAGTACCTCGAATAGTCCGCCTGGGTGAGAACTCGATCAATCTCCGCCCGGTTGAGTTCGCCGAATGGGTGCCAATCTGCGAGTGGGCTTCTACCGAAGAGCCTGCCGATACCAGCCCTGGGGACCTAATTCCAGGGCACGAAGCGGTTCATCACCGACACGATCGCGGCTGGGATGACCCGCAGGACAGGTATGGATGGGCCGCCAGCACAGGCAGAGTGGGTGTCTCGGACAAGGCGAACTGCAGATGCGTAGCCGGCGTTGGCGCCAGCGCGAGATCGCCTACGCGGTTACGCGGTTGCGCGGCACTGGGGAACAGGCACTGCCTACCGCGATCGGCGTGCAGCTTGTGCAGTTCGCGTTTGACCGGCTTGGGCTCCATCGAGTCGCCGCGACGTGCGACCCGCGCAACGCAGCATCGCAGACTTTCTGCGCAGGCCGTCCGTCGGGGCGGGGCGAGCATGACCTGGTCAGCGCTGCGCAGGATCTTGATTAGTCGGCCGGATCCACCTGACAGCCCGACGAGTAGGAGGTCGGCGATCGGTGAACCGATTGACGAGTAGCACTTGTGCTTCCGAGTCAAGTCCCAGCAGGAGCGGCAACTGCACGCGAGCAACCACCCGGACATCTCGTTCCGCGACAGCGGACCGCCCCACACAGCGGACACGGATCCAGCCTCGCGCCGCCAAACCTCTTGCGAGCGATACATCAGCGATATATCGTGATTGTATCGATGAAAGGAACGTCATGAGAGACGCGATGAACCCTGAGTTCAACGACGACGGCCGTCGACGCATTCACCACCACCACCCACCCCTCAGCGGCTTCAGCCCGGGGCCGGGCCACCACGGCGGGCCCGGTTGGGAGAGCCAGGGGCAGGGGCACGGGCACGGCCGCCGTCGCGGCCTGCGGGCCCCGCGCGGCGACGTGCGAGCCGCCATGCTGCAACTGCTTGGGGAGGCCCCGATGCACGGTTACCAGTTGATGCAACAGATCGCCGAACGAAGCCAAGGGCTCTGGCGCCCCAGCCCCGGCACCGTCTACCCGGTGCTCGCCCAGCTCGAGGACGAGGGACTGGTCGAGGTCACCCGGAATCACGGCCGCAAGATGGCCACGCTCACCGACGAGGGACGCGCGTACGTGCTGGAGCACGCCGAGGAGCTAGGCGACCCATTCGCCGCACTGAGGGAGGAGTCCGGCACCCGGATCGACCTGCGCGAGCCAATGGCAGAACTTCTCAGCGCGGCACGGCAGCTCGCCCGCTCGGGGAGCGCCGGCCAGCAAGACGCTGCTCGCTCGGTGCTCAGGGCGGCGCGCCGCTCGCTCTACCTCATCCTGGCCAACGACGAGCCGAAGGCCACGGTGACCGACCAAGGAACCGAGGACGATTCGTAGTGGTCATCGAACGGGCGGCGTCCTTCGCGGCCCGTAGTGAGCCCGACGCACCGACCGGAGCGAGTCGCGGGCGCGCACGGGCCTTGGGTCCAATGCCCTGAAGGCAAGACCTGAGATGGGTTTGACCAGGTTCCGGGACAGGGCCATTGCCCTGTCGGTGAGTAGCCCCTGACCTAGACGTCTGAGGATCCGACACACTGGGTGAGGTGATGAGCAGGCACGGGCCTGCGCTGATGATGGAGGTGTCCAAACCTCCAGATCTGTGTGAAGGACCGCGCCTGCCATGCGATCCGTGCCTCAGGCGGCTGTCCTAGACGAGCCCTTCCCCCTGTCGGCCGCTGTATCCGACACCCCCAATGGACTCACTGACCGTGACCGCGAGCCGTTCCACTATCGGAATGGAGGAAGGTCGACAAGATATGACCTGACTTAGGCGAATTTCGGACGTTGGCCCAGAAGGAACCTGGTGCTGCGTGGCAGTTCTAGGTCCGGCGACTTATGCTTCACGATGCCAAGAAAGTCGTCACCGTCAACCTCGATGTTGACCCCGGTGAATCGGCTCGTGACAGGCATTGGGGCGGGTCTGCCGAAGTAGTAACCCTGTCCGCACTCCCATCCCTGGGCACGGAGGATCGCGGCTTGTGTCTGGGTTTCGATTCCTTCGGCGATGCCCGTCAGGTGCAGACCTTTGACCAGCCCGCTCAGGCCCTGGGCTAGGGCGTTGTCTTGGCTGTCCCCAGTGGTGAGGTCATGTACGAATCGCAGGTCCAGTTTGACCCCGGTCACGGGCAGATCCCGTAACACGGAGATGGAGGAGTACCCGGTGCCGAAGTCGTCTATGTGGATGCCGACACCGAGCTCGCGCAGGGACGTGAGTGCGCGCCGGGTGGAATTGATAACGTTCAGGACTGCGGTTTCAGTTACCTCGAGCACGATCCGAGTGGGGTCGACCTGGTGGCGCGTGAGCGTCTCTTTGAAACTGTTGAGCCAGTCGGGCGCCGTGAGCTGTACGGCTGAGATGTTGACGCTGATCGTGCCGACCAGGCCGGGACATTCGGCAATCGTGGCGCAGGCCTGATCCAAGACCTGGGCGCCAATGGCTGTGATGAGCCCCGTGTCCTCTGCGACGTCCAGGAATTCGTCG
>PMJN01000182.1 GCA_003157445.1 Micrococcales bacterium | reverse complement strand
GGGCAAGATTGATATCGCGGCGCTCCGTGCGGCACATGACGGCGAGTAGGCAATGGGCGCACCTGAATGTGGTTCACACCGTGCCAGTGGCCAGGCTGCGCCGGCACACCGCTGGTCAGCATGCGGAGGCTGACGGGTAGCACACCAGACACATCACCAGCGCCGCGCACCACCACGACGGCCGCGATGTCTGGTTGTCAAGGAATGCGCACCCCGTTTGCCGAAATCATTCCGACAAACCGGAATCCTCCTTGCTTAGTGGGGATGCCAGGACTGCGCTGGTCGCTTCCGTTGCTGCAGCCGTGTCCCGAATTCGCCTGAGTAAACGATTACCGCGGCGGCCGTGCTGCGCGGGGCAAGAACCTGCAGGGCACAAGAACCTGCAGGGCAGCAGTAGAAGCAATGACCATCCTGCATGTTGACGTGAACGTCCGGACGTTTGGGTGGCATGTCTCAGATCCGAGACACTAACAACTGGCCGGGGATGGTTGACCGGTCGCAGGTGGGTTCCAATGAACTCATGACATCAGCCCACCTCTGCCCAAACCAGTTGGTCTCCGAGGTCGCTTCGATCGCGGTCGGTGTTGGACCGCTGTCGTTCGAGGACGTGGTCGCTGTTGCCCGCAGCGGCGCCCTCATCGAGATCAGCCCCGAGTCGCTCGACGAGATTCGTGCGAGTCGCGCCATCATCGAAGGCTTGGCCGACGATGTCGAGCCGCACTATGGGGTCTCGACCGGCTTCGGCGCTTTGGCCACCAAGCACATCGCACCGGACATGCGCGCCCAGTTACAGCGCAGTCTGGTCCGCAGTCACGCGGCCGGATCCGGCCCGGAGGTCGAACGTGAGGTCATCCGCGCCCTCATGCTGCTGCGTCTGTCCACTTTGGCCACAGGGCGGACCGGCGTGCGTGAGGAGACGGCCACGGCATACGCGGCCATGCTGAACGCCGGGATCACCCCTGTGGTGCATGAGTACGGCAGCCTGGGCTGCTCGGGCGATCTCGCGCCGCTGGCTCACTGCGCGCTGGCCTTGATGGGCGAGGGCCCGGTCCGCGACGCATCTGGTGTGCTGGGCTCTGCGGAGGCTGCATTGATAGCAGCGGGCATTGCCCCGATCAAGTTGCGTGAGAAAGAGGGCCTGGCCCTGATCAACGGCACCGACGGAATGCTCGGAATGCTCGTTCTGGCCATCACCGACCTGCGCAACCTGCTCAAGGTGGCCGACCTCACAGCTGCGATGAGCGTCGAAGGACTGCTCGGCACCGACAGCGTCTTCGCAGCTGACCTGCAGGCGTTACGACCACATCCCGGCCAGGCGGCATCGGCCGCCAACCTGCGCAGGATCCTGGCCGGAAGCCCGATCCGGGCCAGTCACGACAACGAAGGCTGCACTCGCGTGCAGGATGCCTACTCACTGCGCTGCGCGCCGCAGGTGGCCGGTGCTGCACGTGACACGGTCGACCATGCCGCGTCGGTAGCCGCGTGGGAACTGGCTGCGGCCATCGACAACCCGGTGATCACCCTTGATGGCCGGGTGGAGTCCAACGGCAACTTCCATGGTGCTCCGGTGGCTTACGCCCTTGACTTCCTAGCGATCGTGGCCGCTGACGTCGCGAGCATGTCCGAACGTCGCACCGACCGGTTCCTGGATGTGGCTCGCAGCAATGGCCTGAACGCTTTCCTGGCCGACGACCCCGGCGTCGACTCGGGACACATGATCGCCCAGTACACAGCCGCGGGAATCGTCTCAGAGATGAAGCGTCTGGCGGCCCCGGCAAGCGTCGACTCGATCCCGAGCTCGGCAATGCAGGAGGATCACGTATCTATGGGGTGGTCGGGGGCTCGCAAGCTGCGGCGCTCTGTAGACGGACTCACCCGTGTGCTCGCAGTCGAGTTGCTGACGGCCGCACGGGGCCTACAGCTCCGGGCTCCGCTGCAGCCTGCGGCCGCTACGGGTGCGGTGATCAGCGCCCTTCGACAGGTCACTGAGGGGCCGGGCATCGACAGGTTCCTGGCTCCAGAGATCGAGGCGACCGTCCAGTTCGTCGCCGGAGGCGGCGCTGTGCGTGCCGTCGAGGCCGTTACCGGCCCGCTGGACTGATGAGCGTGACTGAAGAACACGGGAAGAAACGCTCGAACAAGACAATGACCCGCATTCTCTAACAAGGAGATTCGTCATGGAAGGCGCCCGTCCCGTCCGCGCACCACGCGGCACGACCCTGACTGCCAAGTCGTGGACCACCGAGGCCCCGCTGCGGATGTTGATGAACAACCTCGACCCAGAGAACGCCGAGCGCCCCGACGATCTGGTCGTTTATGGCGGCACAGGCAAGGCGGCCCGCGACTGGAAGTCCTTCGACGCGATGGTCCGCACACTGACCACGCTGGAGAAGGACGAGACCATGCTGGTCCAGTCCGGTCGGCCGGTCGGCGTGATGCGCACCCACGAGTGGGCCCCGCGCGTGATCCTAGCCAACAGCAACCTGGTCGGCGACTGGGCGACCTGGCCGGAGTTCCGACGGCTCGAGCACCTGGGCCTGACCATGTACGGGCAGATGACGGCCGGCTCGTGGATCTACATCGGGACCCAGGGAATCCTGCAGGGCACTCATGAAACCTTCGCAGCAGTGGCCGACAAGCGCTTCAACGGCACCTTAGCTGGCACGCTGACCCTCACCGGTGGTGCTGGCGGTATGGGTGGCGCCCAACCGTTGGCCGTAACCATGAACGAAGGCGTCTGCCTGCTGGTGGACGTTGACCAGACACGGCTTCAACGGCGCGTGGAGCACCGATATCTGGACGTTGTCGCCACGGACATCGACGATGCGATTGGCCAGTGCCTGGCCGCTAAACATGATCGCATGGCCCTCTCGGTTGGACTGGTGGGCAACTGTGCCACCGTCGTTCCCGAACTCCTGGCCCGAGGCGTGGAGATCGACATCGTCACCGACCAGACCAGTGCGCACGACCCCCTGTCCTACCTGCCCGAAGGTGTCGAGCTCGCCGACTGGCACGACTACGCGGAGAGGAAGCCCGAGGAGTTCACCGATCGGGCGCGTGCGTCGATGGCCAAGCACGTCCAGGCCATGGTTGAGTTCCAGGATGGTGGCGCCGAGGTCTTCGACTATGGCAACTCGATCCGCGAAGAGGCTCGACTCGGAGGCTACGACAGGGCCTTCGAGTTCCCGGGCTTTGTGCCGGCATACATCCGCCCGCTGTTCTGTGAGGGCAAGGGTCCTTTTCGCTGGGTCGCGCTGTCGGGCAACCCGCAGGACATCTACAGGACCGACAAAGCCATGATCGACCTGTTTCCGGACAATGACCGTCTTCAGAAGTGGATACGTGCTGCTGGCGAGAAGGTCGCTTTCCAGGGTCTTCCAGCCCGCATCTGCTGGCTGGGCTACGGCGAGCGCGACGTAGCCGGTCTGAAGTTCAATGAGATGGTCGCCTCTGGCGAGCTGGAAGCGCCGATCGTCATCGGTCGCGACCATCTCGACGCCGGCTCCGTGGCCTCGCCCTACCGTGAGACCGAGTCCATGATCGACGGATCGGACGCAATCGCCGACTGGCCTCTACTGAACGCGCTTATCAACACCGCCTCAGGGGCCACCTGGGTCTCGATTCACCACGGTGGTGGCGTCGGCATCGGTCGCTCAATCCATGCCGGGCAGGTCTCCCTTGCCGACGGCACGGCGCTCGCCGCCGAGAAGCTTGCTCGCGTCTTGACCAACGACCCTGGCATGGGTGTCATCCGTCACGTGGACGCGGGTTACGAGATTGCCGAGCGGGTTGCCGAACAACGCGGAGTCAGGGTTCCGATGTGGGAGATCTGAGCCATGACAGTCGCTTAGGTTGATCACATGACGTTCGACACAACGACCCTCGGTCACGATGACATTTGACTCCATGTGGTCGGCGATCGAGCCGATCGGCCGCGCGGCAGACACCGGGGGTTATCGACGCTTTGCGTGGACCTGCCAGGACGCGATGCTGCGCGAGTGGTTCGCCGGTGAGGCATCAGCGCGAGGGCTGGACCTGGTCACAGACCGGGCCGGCAACCAGTGGGCCTGGTGGGGTGATCCCGATGCTGGCGTCGCAGCGGGTCGGGCCGGAGTGGTAATCGGCTCCCATCTGGACTCGGTTCCGGACGGCGGGGCCTTTGACGGACCGCTGGGGGTCGTCTCTGCTCTGGCTGTCGTGGACGCCCTGCGAGCCAAGGGCTTCGCGCCATCACGCCCGATCGCGGTCGCGAACTTCGTCGATGAGGAGGGTGCGCGATTCGGTGTTGCGTGTGCCGGATCCCGTTTGATCACGGGCAACCTCGACGCAGACAAGGCCCGGGGGTTGCGCGACGCGGACGGTGTCACGATGGCCGAGGCGATGACCGCCGCCGGCCACGCGCCCGAGCAGGTCGGCCCGGACGAAGAGACGCTAGCCCGGATCGGGACCTTCGTGGAGTTGCACATAGAGCAGGGGCGCGCTTTGATCGATCTGGGCCGTCCTGTTGGCGTGGGTTCTTTCATCTGGCCGCACGGACGCTGGCGTATCGATCTGGACGGCGAGGCCAACCACGCCGGCACCACACGGCTGCAGGACCGCCGCGACCCGATGCTCGACCTTGCCAGAACCGTGCTTGCCGCCCGGGCCGCCGCCACTGCGCTCGGCTGTGTTGCCACCGTGGGTAAGGTCCGGGTGGAACCCAATGGTGTCAATGCGATCCCGGCCCATGTCACTGCCTGGCTGGACGCCCGAGGCCCCAACGAGGCAGGTGTGCGGGGCGTCGTGGAGGCGGTGGGATCCCAGGGCGGCAGTCAACCAGTTGAAGAGTCATGGACTCCCGAGACGGTTTTTGACGTGCCTTTGGCACAGAGGCTGTCGGGGTTGCTTCACGATGCACCGATGCTGGCAACCGGAGCCGGTCACGATTGCGGAGTCCTGGCCACGGCCGGGTTGTCCAGCGCCATGTTGTTCGTCCGCAATCCGAGCGGGATCTCGCATTCGCCGGCTGAGTTCGCCGAGCGCCATGACTGCCATGGTGGGGTCGAAGCCCTGACCGCGGTGACCGAGGAGCTGGCCCGATGAGCCGGCCGCTTAACGTGTCGAACGTCCAGCGGTGGTGGGCGGCATACGCAATGCTGCCCTGCGGCCTCGGTCATGACGTGACGTTCGAGGTAATCGGCGGCCGGTTCAGCGCGGTGACTCCGGGGACCGTGCCCGGTGATGCTCAGGTACTGCCCGGGGTGGTTCTGCCCGGGTTTGCGAACGCTCACAGCCACGCCTTCCACCGCGCGCTTCGGGGGCGGACCCATGACGGCGGTGGCACCTTCTGGACCTGGCGCGAACGGATGTATGCCGTTGCGGCTCAACTGGACCCCGACTCCTACCTTGCGCTGGCCACTGCCACCTTCGCCGAGATGGCACTGGCTGGGATCACCGCAGTCGGGGAGTTTCACTACCTACACCACGCTCCTGGTGGGGTGCCTTACGAGGACCCCAACGCCATGGGTGAGGCCTTGCGTCAGGGTGCTGCGGACGCTGGGATCCGGTTGACTTTGCTCGACACCTGTTATGTCGCCGGTGGTTTGAGCGCCGCCGGACACAGCCCGCTGGCGGCGATGCAGCTGCGTTTCGGGGACGGCCACGCCGACCGTTGGGCGCGGCGGGTCCAGGACCTGAAGGAGTCCGCAGGAATGCGGGTCGGCGTGGCCGTCCACTCCGTGCGGGCCGTCCCGCGAGATCAGCTTGGGGTCGTGGCCGCAGTTGCTGCCGGCCGACCGCTGCATGTGCACGTGTCTGAGCAACCGGCCGAGAACCAGGCCTGCCAGTGGTTCTACGGCCTGACGCCGACCGCACTGCTGGACGATGAGGGACTCCTCGGGCCTGCGACGTCCGCGGTTCACGCGACGCACCTGAGCGAGGCGGACATCGCCATGTTGGGTCGCACCCGCACGACGGTCTGTCTGTGCCCGACCACAGAGCGGGACCTCGCAGACGGCATCGGACCGGCCCGCAGATTGTCCGACGCGGGCGCGCCGCTTTCCCTCGGGTCCGATCAGCACGCGGTCATCGACCTGCTCTTGGAGGCGCGAGCGCTGGAGATGGATGAGCGCCTCGGTTCGCTGCAGCGCGGCCGTTTCCGCCCGGATGAGCTGTTGGCGGCAGCTACCGCACACGAGAGCCTGGGCTGGGATGACGCCGGCCGACTTGATGTCGGGGCGCGTGCGGATCTGGTCGCCGTCCGACTCGACAGCTGCCGGACCGCCGGGAGTGCGCCGGAGCAGATCATGCTGTCGGCAAGCGGTTGCGACGTCGACACGGTGGTCGTCGATGGTGCAGTCGTGGTGTCGGAAGGCCAGCACCTGCTTGGCAACATCGGTACATTGCTGCAAAAGGCTATTCAGCCTCTCTGGGAGAGCTCATGACCTCAACGGTGTTTACTGGTATTGCCGAGTTGGTCACCGGCGATCCTCTACTGGAGGGTGCCGATCACTCCGAGCACCTGGGCCTGCTGAAAGACGCTGCGGTCGTGGTGCAGGACGGGCTCATCGCATGGGTCGGCCCGGGCGCTGCGGCACCGCCGGCAGATGAGCGTCAGGACGTCGGTGGGCGCGCGGTTGTTCCGGGCTTCGTCGACTCGCACTCGCACCTGGTCTTTGCCGGGGACCGCTCCCAGGAGTTCTCGGCCCGGATGACAGGCACCCGATACGACGCAGGGGGGATCGCCACGTCGGTGGGCGCGACCCGTGGGGCCACTGATGACGAGCTTCGCACCCTGGTGGCGGCACGCGTCGCCGAGATGCGCGCCCAGGGAACGACCACCGTCGAGATCAAGAGCGGGTACGGACTCAGCGTCCGCGACGAGGCCAGGTCACTGCGCATCGCGGCCGAGTTCACTTCCGAGACAACGTTTTTGGGTGCGCATGTGGTGCCCCCGGAGTTCGCCGGCCGTCGCGCTGAGTATGTCGCCCTGGTCACCGGTGAGATGCTCACGGCCTGCGCTCCGTTCGCGCGTTGGATCGATGTGTTCTGTGAGCCACACAGCTCGCAGGCCTTCACTGAGGAAGAGGCGAAGGTCGTGTTGTCCGCAGGTCGGGATGTTGGTCTCGGCCTGCGAGTGCACGGTAACCAGCTCGGTCACGGTCCGGGGGTGCGTCTGGCGGTAGAGCTGGGCGCAGCGAGCGTCGACCATTGCACCTTCCTGAGCGCCGAAGATGTCGAGCAGCTCGCTGGCGCGTCGGAGACGACCGTGGCGACGCTCTTGCCTGGCGTGGAGTTCTCGACCCGCTCGCCGTACCCGAACGCTCGACATCTGCTCGATGCAGGGGTGAGCATCGCCTTGGCCAGCGACTGCAACCCCGGCACCTGCTACTCGTCCTCGATCCCGTTCGTTCTCGCCCTTGCCGTGCGTGAGATGAGCTTGACGCCGGCGCAGGCGCTGCTCGCTGCTACCGCCGGCAGCGCCAAGTCGCTGCGGCGTAATGACATTGGGATGATCTGTGCGGGCAACCGTGCGGATCTGACCGTTCTGGACGCGCCCACATACCTGCACTTGTTCTATCGTGCCGGCGTTCCAATCGCCTGCGCGCTGGACCCGGTAGGTGATCATGGACGCTGACCGCACTCCTGACCATCTGGGGGTCGTGCGCTTTGCGCAGCTCGCAGCCGTGCCTTGGCGCAACGGCGGCGGTCTCACCCGTGAGGTGGTGTCCTCTGGCGGGTCCGGACCGCTGGGGTTCGACTGGCGGATCAGCATTGCGGACGTCAGCCAGCCTGGTCCCTTCTCGAGCTTTCCGGGCGTCGATCGAATTATGACCCTGGTTGCGGGGGAGAGGATGGATCTGGTCATCGATGGTGTCGAACACGTACTGGAACCCCTTGAGCCGCTCAGCTTCGACGGGGCGAGCCGGACTTCGTGTGCTCGGCTGGCGGGAACGGTCCGCGACCTGAACGTCATGACGCGCAGAGACCGGCTGTCGGCCTCCGTGGCCATCAGAGACCTCTCCGAAACACGGCCGATCGCCATCGGCGGCAGTCAGGTCCTGGTGCTTCTGACCGGAGCGGGCGTCGTTGTCGCAGCCGACGGGACCCGAGCTGAGTTGCATCTGCTGGACGCCGTGTGCCCTGCCGGGGAGCACGTGCGCCTTGTTGAAGGATCCGGTCAGGCAGCGGTCGTGCGCCTTGAGGACCACCGCCTGGTTCGCACCCACAGATCCGGGCCAGGGGCCGCAAAGACCACGGCAACGACGGTCCAGCTCACGATCGACTGTGCGGATCCGCAGGCCCAGGCGCAGTTCTGGGCGCAAGCTTTGCACTACGTCGACCAGCCACCACCGCCGGGACACCAGACATGGGCGTCATGGTTGGCCTCTTTGGGCGTGCCGCGCTCAGATTGGAACGACGGCGCCTCGATATGCGATCCCGACGGCACCGGTCCTACGTTGTACTTCCAGAGGGTCCCGGAGCCCAAAACGGGCAAGAACCGATTGCACCTGGATCTTGACATCGCAGTCAGGGGCGACCCCTTGGCCGCGCGGATGGCCGACGTCGAGGCCGAGGTGGTCCGTCTGGCCGCGATCGGTGCAACCCTTATCGCTCGGGTCAGCGATCATGGACATTTCCATGTCGCCATGAGCGACCCTGAGGGCAACGAGTTCGACCTGCGTTAGGCAGGGTCGCTAACAGGCGATCCGGCCAAGAGAGTCCACCAAGCCCCAGCCAGCCGGGCACGTCGCTTCGCTCGCCCAGGCTTCCCGGTCCTGGCCTGGGGCCATCTGCGGCAGTGGCGGGTGGGATTCAAAGACGGGGATGTGGGTACTCGGCCGAGCGACCATGGAACGAGAGGATCTTGGGGTTCTGCACCACGCCGGTGCGGATTTCGATGGCGTCATGGATGGTCCGATCCTGGTCCCACGCCGAA
>PMJN01000246.1:3398-5016 GCA_003157445.1 Micrococcales bacterium | reverse complement strand
GGCTCCCAGGGAACGCAACGCTGCCGCCATGAGCGCAGTGTCGCGTGAGTGCAAGGGCGCTCGGATCCGCGACGGATCGCTGGCCAGGGCCGCGAGCACCAGATACCGGTTGGTCAGCGACTTGCTCCCGGGCAACGCGACAGTGGCATCGACAGGGGCGCTCGCGTGGGGGGACCGCCAGTCAGTCAAGGGCGTGCTTAGCAAGCTGTCGAGCGCCCATCGTGGCTCGCCGCGCCTGCCGCCTGGTGGCGTGTTGTCCGTGTTTGATGGCGCGTCGTTCCTCGCGTTTGGTCAGGGCGGCCTGTTGATGTGCCTCCGAGCGAGCGGACTTGGTCCGGTAGACCAGCCCCGGCTTTCCGGCGGTGTCAACGGCGGCAAGCAGGACGCCCCCCAGCAGACCGACGTTCTTCATGAAGTGCACCCTCTGCTGGGCTCGAAGAGCCGGATCCTTAATGGTCCAGTACGCGTGAGCGGCCAGTGTGGTCGGTACGAGCGTGCCGGCCAGGACCATGGCCGCAACCCGAGGGAACCTGCCCAGCCCCAGCATGCTGCCCGCCGCCACCATCGTGGCGGCGTTGGCGCGGACCATCATCTCTGGGTCGTTGGGCAGGTTCAGCGGCCCGGCCAGCCTGGTGACCAGCGGCGCGGCGATTTCGGCACGTCCGGCCGGGTGGAGCAGAACGTCCATGCCGCTCGTCACGAAGATGGCGGCCAACATCGGTCGGGCGATCCGTCGAACCACAGTCATCGGATTTCTCCTAGGGTGCAAATCCGGCCGTTGCAAGCCGGGAGGAAACCCTTCCGCCTGTCGGTGGAAGGCTTTACGTTCAATCCTGTTTGGTGATGACCAAGCCTGGCACTGTTTGGTGCCAGCGTTAACCGCGCCAGCCCATGGCATGCCATGGGCGCGGCGACTTGGGA
Source organism: Micrococcales bacterium (assembly GCA_003157445.1). GTDB lineage: Bacteria > Actinomycetota > Actinomycetes > Actinomycetales > Dermatophilaceae > UBA4719. Next base: position 4,095 of record PMJN01000246.1, on the reverse strand, counting down.
GTCTTGGCCCTGTCTGTGAAGGGCGAACCTGCACATGTTGTCTTCGGGCAGCGGTTGAGATCCTGGTCGTTCATGGCTGGGAGGATGTCAGCTGAAGTCTCCTCCCTGTCGTGCATGTACCTCTTACGGTAGTTGCTCGGGCCCCCTGGTGTGTACCTAGGCTGTAGCTATGTGCGGTCGATATGCGTCCAGCGCGCGCCCCGAAGACCTGGTGCAGGAGTATGACATCGACCAGGACCGCACCCGGGAGCGGGTGCGGTCCATCCTGTCGGGTCCACAGAGCCCGCCTGCCGGTCAGCCCGACTTCAACATGGCACCGACCAAGGCAGCGCCCGTGGTGCTTACCCGGGCGCCGGGCGACGACCCCGACGCGCAGCCGGCGCGCCAGCTGCGCTTGCTGACATGGGGACTGGTGCCGAGCTGGTCCAAGGACCTCAAGGTCGGTCTGCGGATGATCAACGCCCGGCGCGAGTCACTGCTGGAAAAGTCGTCGTTCGTGCGCGCCGCCGCCTACCGTCGATGTCTGGTCCCGGCGGAAGGTTGGTACGAGTGGCAGGTGAGCCCAACAGCCCTTGATGCCAAGGGCAAACCCGCCAAGCAGCCGTTCTTCATCGCCCGCAGCGATGGTGGTCCCATGGCAATGGCCGGGTTGTACGAGTTCTGGCGCGACCAGTCCCTCGCCCGGGACAACCCTGAG
>PMJN01000246.1:0-3393 GCA_003157445.1 Micrococcales bacterium | reverse complement strand
GGCCCATCTGAGTTTCTCGGCGACCGGGCGCTTTGACGCGTACCCAGTCTCTTTGGCGGTCAACTCCACGCGCAACAACGGCGCGGCGCTGCTGGAGCCGCTGGACCGCTCAGAGCTGATGGGCGTGGTGGATCCCACCACCGGTGAGATCATCGGGCAGTGAGTCAAGCGGCGGCCCGTCAGAGCATCAAGGAGATCGACACACCTGTCGGGATGGCGCGGGCGCACTTCTGGGCCCCGCCTCACCCTGGCGGGACGCTGGTCATGGGGCACGGTGCCGGGGGCTCGTCCTGGTCGCCAGACCTGCTGGCTTTGACGTCCTTGACCGAACAGGGCTGGCTGGTGGTGCTGGTCGAGCAGCCGTGGCGGGTGGCCGGACGCAAGGTGGCCACGCCGCCCGCCCAGCTGGACGTGGCGTGGCTGGCGGTCATGGCGGCGCTGACCTGCGCTCGTGGTGGGCTAGGCCGGCCCTGGGTTGTCGGTGGCCGCAGCGCCGGTGCGCGGGTGGCCGTTCGGACGGCCGCAGCTGTGCGCGCTGATGCCGTGTTGGCCTTGTCATTTCCGCTGCACCCGCCGGGAAAGCCGGAGAAGTCCAGAGCGGGCGAGGCGGCCCTGGTCACCGATGCCGGAACTCCGCTGGCGGTCATACAGGGGGAGAAGGACCCGTTCGGCAACCCCGAGCAGATACGCAACGCGCTGGGCCGCGGGGCCCAGGTGGTCGCGGCCCGTGGGACGCACTCCTTCACCAAGAACCCGACCGACGTCCTGGCAGCTGCCAGCGCCTTTCTGTCGCCCTTGAGGCTGCCACCAGATGGTCGCCAGCGCCGCTAGTTTGACCGGGCAGGGAATGTCCGGCACCGCTGGTGGCGTTGATGATGGTGATTGGCCCACGAACACGATCGTGGCCAGAAAGAGCCCACGAACCCCGGTCAAGGAGCGACGTCTTGCTGACTGCAGAGTTGATACCGGCCAACGGGAGTGCCCAGGTTCCCTCCCCATATGGAGGCCAGCGTCCGTCGTCGGCATTAGGCTGGTGGGTGATGACAGTTGACCAGCGTGCCGTCCAGAACGCTTCGAAGACACCCAACGCCGACGCGATGATCGTTGCGAGCCCCATCGTCGAGCCGGGCAGTGCCGACGAGCCTTTGGTCGACGAGCCAGGCCTGGATATGAGCACTGAGACACCGGCAGAGCGGGCCGCACGGTTCGAGCACGATGCGATGCCATTCCTTGACCAGCTGTACAGTGCCGCGCTGCGCACGACGCGCAACCCGACCGATGCCGAGGACCTTGTCCAGGAGACATACACCAAGGCGTTCGCGGCATTCCACCAGTACAAGCACGGCACCAACCTCAAGGCCTGGCTCTACCGGATCCTGACTAATACCTACATCAACAACTACCGCAAGAAGCAGCGCCAGCCCCTGCAGTCTGACGCCTCCGATGTCGAGGACTATCAGCTGGCTCGCGCCGAGTCGCATACTTCCAAGGGTCTTCGATCAGCCGAGACCGAGGCGNNGACTTCCGTCTGGCGGTGTACCTGGCCGACGTCGAGGGCTTCGCCTACAAAGAGATCGCCGAGATCATGGACACGCCGATCGGCACTGTGATGTCTCGGTTGCACCGTGGTCGCCATCAGTTGCGCGAACTTCTGACCGACTACGCCCGCGAGCGCGGTTTTGTTGTGGAGGGAGCGTCTTCATGACCTCCGCAGAACACAACGACTTTGAACACAACGACTTTGACTGCTCGCGCGCACGGTTGCAGCTGTACAAGTACCTAGACGGCGAGATGGACCCCGATGACATAGGTAAGATCCGCGAGCACCTGGCGCAGTGTGGTCCGTGTCTGAAGGAGTACGACATCGACCAGATGCTCAAGGAACTGGTCCGGCGCGCGTGCATCTGTCAGGCCGCGCCGATGGAGCTGCGGATGCAGATCATGGCACGGATCACCACCATCAACCTGCGCGTCGAGTACCGGGAGTAGCGCTACCACGCCGGTAAGACTTGCCAGTTTGTGGGGTGTCAGGGGCTTCGGCGCCCTGCCAGCAGCAGAACCTGGGCTCACCACCGCGGGGACCTTCAGCTGATCGCCACAGCCCATGACTGTGGCGCGTCACCTCGAGCCAACTTCCTTAAACCACCGGTACGCGGTAACCGGGTGCACTCCATTCGCGACAGCCCACTCTTTCAAGTCCACTATCGCATCGTATCGCCTACTGGAGGAGCAACAGTTGACTACCCCATACGCCCTGATACTTGCCCTTGATCCCAGCCAGCCAGCCCTCGCCACTGGCGTGGTCGGCCAAGACAGTGAATCCCCAGTGGGTGTCCTTGGTTCAGCCAGGTGTCCAGCACCCCCAGGGGGTGGGTTCGCTGCTCATGAACGTGCGCATACCGGGACCTCCAAAGCGACCCTGAAGCACATCGCGTCACGGCGGTACCTGTCCCTTGAACCGCTGGCCGCCGAGCAGCGCCTAGGCCTGGGACCGGCTCTGGACCTGGGACCTCGCACATTGGTCAGGGCGTCACCGCCAGCTATCCGGTGAAGGGCACGCACGCTGCAGAGGCCCGCTGGGGCGTGCAACGTCTTGCCCCTTGTCACGGGGTCCTGTGTAGGTGAGTCTCGAACCGGCTCGGCCCGGTTCGACACGGATTTCTTGGCGGCACCGGTCCGGCCAGGGAGGGTGGTACGCAGAAAACCCCCACTCCCTGGCGGGAACGGGGGTCTTGCGTGTGGTGAAGGACGCGGCTCAGGCGTTGGGCTTGCGGCCGTGGTTGGCGGCTCTGCCCTTGCGGGAGCGGCGCTTGCGGGCGCGCTTGCTCATGTGTGCTCCAAATGGGGTTTGTCAGGACCAGTGAAGGCCACGATCGCCTCCATTGTGGCATATTATCGGCGTAGGGGAGTGACCTGGAGGTCGTGAGGGGACGACCTGACCGGAAGGCCAGCCATTTTGACCGGCGGGCAAAACGCCTATCGAATCGGTATTGAGCGAGCTTCAACGCAAATCGACGTAAATCGACCCAAGTCGATGCTGCAGTCAGCAACATGCATCCTGTTTTCACCAGCGCTATGGCGTGAAGGTCATGCGAAGGTCTTCTTTTGGCTTGAGGCGTGCCGTCCGTGCAATTCTGAAAGTGCTTCGAAAACGAACACAAATCTATCGAAGCCCACAACTGCAGAACGCCCCGCAGAGTCCAACATAGACGCCTGCGGCCCCTCCGAAACAAAAGGAACCGTCATGAGGATCATCGCCAAGGTCATCGAGTCCATGCTGAGCAAAGACGCCACCCAGAGGTGGAACGGCAAGACTTCCGCAGTTGAGCCCAGCAACGTGTGGGGCTGGGGCGGCGTCTCGCAGGAGAGCGCACCAATCTGCTAGTTCCCCGG
>PMJN01000446.1 GCA_003157445.1 Micrococcales bacterium | reverse complement strand
AGGCATGGTTCAGGTCATCGACCCTGCGCCTGCCCGCCACCAACACCGGATACAGCTCACTGAGCCCCCGCTCAGCTCGGGCGAACACCTGATGACACTCATCCAACGCCCCACCTATCCGGGCAGCATCCGCGGCAGCCAACTCCCCCGTTCGACCCTTGGGCCAGAACTGCCGGATCGAGGCGGTGTCGTGCTCGACCTCACCAGCCAAGACCGCGAACGTGTCGCCGAGGTGGCCCAGCTCGGCCAGGGCCGACTCAACTGCTGCCGGGTCATCACCCACATACCCGTAGAACCCACCAGAAGAAGACAACCTCAACGCGCCCCCGCCCGGTCTGCCGCGGCCACGGCGCCAGCTGACTTGCCCAGCTCTACCCCGAGCAGGTCAAGCTCTCGGGCCAGTGCCGCAGCACCAGAGCCCCACACCGAAGCCACAGCAGCCAACCCCGACCCAATACTCGGGCCGGGGCCCACAACACCGATCCGCTCACAGACCCGGCGCTGGTCCGCCACCACCACCGCCCGGCTCCTCAACCCCGCCGACACACCCACCACGCCTTGCGGATCAACATCCAACACGGCCCGGTCACCTACCCGCACAGGCCCCGGCCTCAGCCCGTCCCGGTCACGAGCGTCTGGACCTCGCCGACCTCCACCGCGGTGGTCATCACCGGCCCAGGCAGTTCCGAGGGCGCCCCAGCAATCTGGACAGGAGCCCCGTTCAGCTCGAACCGTAACGACCAGAAAGCCTGGGCGCTGGCCTCGTAGGCCGGAGCCCCGTCCGGCCCACGGGCCGAACCACCGATCGACGAACGAAAATAGGCGTAAGAGCACGGACCAGACTGATCTGCCGGGACCTGCGGCCGCACCGTCACCCACGGACACCTCAGCACCGCCGACCCATCCCCGGGTGTGACCTCCAACCGGGCCGGAGTCGCATACGCCACCAAACCCAACGCAGAACTACCCCGCAGCACCTCCGAGGTCAGACCCTGCGCCCAGAACCACGTAGGCAGGTTCACCAGCGTCCGGGCCGTCGGGTTGAACGACAGCACAGCCGAAGGCAGGTGGATCCGGCCAACCGCCGAGGTTGCCTGTACCGCCATCGATGGTGGCTGGGTGGCCGGACCATTCCACACCGCCGTACCTAGCCAGCTGTTGTTCGTGAAACACAGCTGGACACTGTACTTCGAGTCGGGAGTGGGCGGCTTCGTCGCCGGGTGTACCCACGGCACCACAGAATCCTTAGTGAAACACGGCAGCGACCCCACACAAAATGTCGCAGGAGACGCGCTCTTGATGTCACACGACGGGGCACCCTTAACAACCACGGGCTGTGCGCCGGGCGTCACACCAGCCGCGCAATCCACCTTCGTCACCTTGTAGGTGGCGCTCTCGCCGTTAGCGGTGAGAACCGGGACGGGCGCCAGACGGCACTCCCCAGCGAAGGCGCTGTCCAGCGCCAGTACCCCCAAGCCCGGCACGAGCAACAGTGCGACCAGGATCCGGCTCACCCAGTTGCGCATGGTCCCTCACCGCCCTTAAGACCAGTGACTAACCATGAGCCACCTTCACGCACCAGGGACACGGTCGCCATAGACGGTGGAGGATTCCGTGCCGCAGGACTGGATGGGTCCGCCGGGTTGATGAGCTTCCTTTGGGTCTGATCTATGCATGTCTTGACCGTCGCCGTACCGCCAGCGGCCGTCACAGAGGAGATGGTGTAAACCCTCTTGCCCATCTCGACGTAGCCGGTCGAGAGCACCTCTTCGATGTCCTTCATGGTGAGGGTGGCAAAGGGCTCCTTGGCGACCCGATGGGCCTTGGCCATGTCGATGTTCTCGGCTTTCGTCCAAATGGCCATTGTGAAGTCGGTGAACCTATTGAAGCCGTCGATCACCTGCTGCTGCTCCGGGGTCCACTTCGACGTGGCCGTTGACGATGGCGAAGAGCTGCTGCTGGCACCCGGCGTGTACACCGGCAACCCCGAGGGCTTGTCACCGCCGCAAGCACTCAACCCCAGAAGACCAACAGCAACAACGGACACTGAGACAACAGAACGGCAGGACTTCACCTGCGCGATTGTGCCCTAACGTGGACAAACCCCTCGCATCGGCGCAGGCACACGGACACCAGTACCCCTGACTCGGGCCGCCGAAGCCTGGTTGGAGCGACCGTGAACAGCGTTTCTCATTCGTGATTTCGACGCTATGCCGAGCAGGGCCAGGACAGAAGAGTACGAGTATTCGTCGGAACAAGGGTGCGACGTCGTTGCGACCGAACTTCACGTCGGTGTGGGCACGTCCTCTTGATGGTGCCGGGTTGGCGGGCATCCACATCCACGATCTGCGCAGTACCGGCAACTACTTGGCGACGGGGGCCAGTACTCGCGAGCGGATGGGGCGGATGGGGCGGATGGGGCACGCAAGCATGGACGCTGCGCCCATCTACCAACACCGCACAACGGACCGTGTCATGCCATCGCTGACGCGATCGACGTCATCCTGACCGGGTAACACGAGTGTCCTGAGACGCTCGTCGGTACTGGTGCCAGCGAGTTGGTGGCGACGGCCATGGGCACGGGGAGGGCACGCCTGCCGACTTCTGATGCCAACGGGCGCTGTCTCTAAGGGGGAGACGGCGCCCGCTTCGCTTGTACTGCAATGCTTTTCGCGTGTGGGGCGAATGACCCGAATCGAACCCTCGTCGTCAACTTGGGAATGGCAACTATGCAGGATTTAGAGGCGTCCGGATGACGGTGCCTCGGCGATTGACCCGCATTGTTCAATCTTCCAGCGGTTCGCCGACCCCACCTTGCGCTCAAGGGCTTAGGCAGGCACGGGCGCTCCCATCGTTGGACTGTCTCAAGTCCTTCGATCATCAAGCGGCCCGTGCCTTAC
>PMJN01000120.1 GCA_003157445.1 Micrococcales bacterium | reverse complement strand
ATCCTGTCCAGCCATCCGAACTCCCGCTACTGCACCCCCATCGCACAGTGCCCGATTCTTGCGCCGGAGTATGACGACCCCCAGGGTGTGCCGATCTCAGCGATCCTCTTCGGTGGCCGGCGCAACACCACCATCCCGCTTGTCACCGAGTCCCGTGACTGGGTGAACGGCACGTTCATGGGTGCGACCCTCTCCTCGGAGACCACGGCCGCCCAGACCGGTGCGGTGGGCGTCGTCCGCCGGGACCCGATGGCGATGCTGCCCTTCATCGGCTACGACGCCGGTGACTACCTCAACCACTGGCTCACCATAGGCAAGACTGCTGACGCGGCCAAGCTGCCAAAGATCTTCTATGTGAACTGGTTCCGCCGCGACGGCGACGGACGCTTCCTGTGGCCGGGGTTCGGTGAGAACTCTCGCGTGCTCAAGTGGGTTGTCGAGCGTATGGAGGGCCGCGCCACCGCCACCGAGACCCCTATCGGCTACGTGCCGAATATGGAGTCGCTGGACACCGATGGCCTGGACATGACACCGGAGCAGATCAAGGCGGCGCTGCACGTCTCCCCGGCGGAGTGGGAGACCGAGATACCCCAGATCCAGGCGTGGTTCGCCAAGTTCGGCGACACCCTGCCGGCGCCGCTGCTGGCCGAACTCGACGGACTCAAGGCCCGCCTCGGCCTGAGCTAGCCAAGAGTCGAAGCGAGCCGAGCCAGCCTCGGCAATCGGGTAGCGCGCGAACTTGAGCCGCAACACGCCATGTCATGCCATGTTGCGGACCTGCGCGGGGCCGTTGGCACGGTGGCGCATCCACACCCGGATCTACAGCCCCGGACAACAGCCGTGTTGGCAGACACCCATGGCGCCGTGTGCCTTGATGGTTCGGCCCACGAACCCTGTGGCCGTCTTGGGACAGCGCGCTTGATCGCCGAGATCTGCACGCACGGGACTGCCGTGGCCGGGTAGGGACCTCGTCGAGAAAGGCATGCACGTTCTCGGAACTGTCGAACTTTGTGGCCATATCCACAGTCAGCACCCGGCTCCTTGGCAGACCGTTGCCGCCTGGTGACACGAAAGGCCCCGCAACCGAGGTTGAGGGGCCTTCATGTTGGCGGAGGCGGCGAGATTTGAACTCGCGATGGGGATTAACCCAAACCCGCTTAGCAGGCGGGCGCCATAAACCGGGCTAGGCGACGCCTCCATGCCACCTCGTCGATCACCGCCAGCGGCGACCAGTTCGGGAGCCTGCACAGGCTACCGGTGAGGGGCGCAGTTACACAAAACCACCCACGCTCTATGACCAGAGCCAAGGGCAGCGGACACTGTTCAGGCCCCCTACTTGACGCAGATATTGCTGTCTGCAGTCCGTGCCGCGATGGTCACGGCGGCGGTCGGCGTTGTCAAGCCGGCCTTGCGAATGGGCAGCGGGGCCTTGCCGAGGCGGTTGGGCACCAGGACCACGTATGGGCTGCCCGCGCCCAGGGTGACCTGGATGACGCTGCCCGCACTTTCGTCCTTCACCAGGGCGGCTCCGGGGAAGGCCGCCGCAACCGTTTGCGCGGCCTGCAGGTACTGGCTCGAGTAACCGACGGTGACACCCCCCTTAGCGCTGGTGCCGGTCGAGGAGGCAACGATGTGGAACCCCTGGATCTTCAGGTCGCCGCCATCCTGCTGCGCCCGGCCCGTGACCCCTGATGCGTTGGTGATGTGCACCGTGATCTTGTCTGGCCTGATCGTCAGCACTGGGGCTGGGGTGGTCGGGGTTCCCGTCGGCTTGGGCAGTGGCGCCGACGTGCTGCCGGGCAGAGCAGCGTCGTCGCGGACCGACTTCCACAACGCATCCGCAGCCGAGGTCCACTGCACCCGGTTATGGTCTGGCGGGTAGTCCTCAACCGGCACCGTCACGAACCGGACCTGGGCGGGCTTCAGACCCGCCACGCTCTGGGCAACGTCTCGCAGCGTGTTCAGGTTGGCCAGTCCGGGATCGGTGGTGAGCGACTTGGTCGCCGCATCGAGGAAACGAAAGAGCTTGTCCGGCCGCAGGAGCAGCTGGCTGCTGGTGGCCTGTTGGACCATCGCGGACAGGAACGCCTGCTGCCGGGAGATCCGGCCCAGGTCCGACCCGTCGGTGCCAACGTTGTGCCGCGCCCGAACAAAAGCCAGGGCCTGCTCGCCATTGACCTTGCTCCGACCAGCCGGAAGGCGCAGGTTGCTGTAGGAGTCGTTGACCGCTGTGGGAACACAAACCTCAACAGAACCAAGTGCATCGACCATCGACTGAAAACCCAGGAAGTTCAGCACCATGAAGTGGTCGATATAGATACCGGTGTTGCCCTCGACCGTGCGGATGAGGCAGGCTGGGCCGCCGAGAGAGAAGTTGGCGTTCCACATCCGGACCGGGCCGCCCATGACCGAGCTGTTCGGGTCCTTGCAGTCGCGTGGCGCCGGCGTCATCGAGTCACGCGGGACGCTGATCACCACCGCCGACTGTCGGTCCCCGGACAGATGCACAATCAAGGTCGTGTCCGAGCGGGCCCCACCCGCGTCTGCGATCGTGCCGAACTCCGTGGTGCCCAGAGCGCGCGTGTCCGAGCCCATCACCAAGATGTTGAGCGGCTTAAGGTTGGTGACCTTGTCGGCAGTAATGATCGGGCGCTTGCCCAGCAGCTTGGAGACGTCGAGCCGGGTGATGTTGCTGTTGAACCTGAGGTAGGCCATGACACCCAACACCAACACCAATACCAAGCACCCAGCCAGCGCGATCGTGCCCCGACGCAGCCAAGGATGGCGGTGAGCCTGTCGGTAAGCCTGCTGCACCTCGCGCCTGGAAGGGCCGGACCCCGTATCGGGGACCACGTCGGGTTCTGCCTGCTCGACGACCGATTCCGGCTCCCTCACGTGCTCACCTTCGGTCGTGTCCATCCCGTAGCGACCCGGTTCGGGAGCGTCCACAGGCTACCGGCGAGAGGTGCGGCGACAAAAGGCTGCCTGCGGGCGATGGCCGCGGGTCCGGTCACTGGCGCAGGCGGGTATTGCTGTTTGCAACCCTTCTGCAGGCGGTGCATCCAGGGCTCGACCCAGTTCCGGACGCCTGCTCAGGTTCGGCCTGCTCGTGGCGCGATCCCGACGCCGGCACGTGTTGAAACCTCCAGTTACGCCCACCTCGCGCCACGACCGGGCCGGGTATGCTCGCGCGCTGTCACGAAGAGCCCTCAGTGGCAACATCAGCTCCAGCATGTAGGCAGGTCCTGCGAGCAGGCAGGCAATCCTTCTACGAGGTCATCTCCGTCACGCACCGATGGCCCACCATCTCAGCCGAGGATCTCGACGTTCAGGTCGCCGGCTGCATAACGCTTGCGCAGCACCTTCTTGTCGAACTTGCCGACGCTGGTCTTGGGAACCTCATCGATGAAAGCCCAACGCTCGGGCACCTGCCAGCCGGCCACCTTACCGCTGAGGAACTCCTTCAGGGCGCAAGCATCAATGTCGGAGTCAGCGGCCCTAACAACCATAGCCAGAGGCCGTTCGCCCCATTTCTCGTCCGGCACCCCCACCACGGAAGCCTCGAGCACATCGGGGTGAGCCATCAGCGCGTTCTCGAGGTCGACGGAGGAGATCCACTCGCCCCCAGACTTGATCACGTCCTTGGCGCGGTCAGTGAGCTGCAAGAAGCCGTTGGCCGTCAGGGACCCCACGTCACCCGTTCGCAGCCACCCGTTATCGAACTTCGAAGCGGCATCGGCCCGCTCGGCCTCCGTGTTGGTCCCGTTGTCGTAGTAGCTCCCGGTGACCCACGGACCCCGGACTTCGAGCTCCCCGACGCTCTTTCCGTCGCGGGGCACCTCGCCACCATCGGGACCGACCAGCCGCGCTTGGAGGGCGGAGGCGATACGTCCCTGGGTCTGGCGATAGAACCAGCGTTCCTCACCGGTGGCAGCCACCGGTGCCACAGCGGTCGAACCAAGAGGCGACATCTCCGTCATCCCCCATGCATGTATTACCTCAATGTCGTGCCGCTCCTGATAGGCCCTCATCAGCGACGGCGGGCAGGCCGCTCCCCCGACGATGACCCTTCGCAGACTGGAGGTGTCCGTCTGGTGCTCGTCCAGGTAGCGCAGCAGATCGGTCCAGATGGTGGGGACGGCGGCACCTCCGGTCACCCGCTCGGCCTCGATCATCTTCGCCAGCGGCTCCGCCTGCAAGAACCGGTCGGGCATGATCAGCGACGCNNCCTTGGTTGAAGCCCATGCCCATCGTGACCTGCATCGTGTGCAGGTAGTTGGACCGATGGGAGTAGACCACGCCTTTGGGATTACCCGTCGTGCCCGAGGTGTAACACATCGAGGAGGCATCGCGTTCGTCCAGCACCGGCCAGTCGAAGGTCTTCGGCTGGGCAGCGAGCAGGGTGTCCCAGTCGTGGACGGCCTCGATCTGAGGGGCCGCCGAAAGGGCCCCGCGCACTTCATCGGGGATCGGCCCATTGACGATGACGTGACGCAGTGTCAGCAGATGTGGGAGCAGCTTGCTGAATGGCTCCGCCAGGCTGTTGTCCAGGACGACGACCGTGTTCTGGGCGTGGTTGGTGACGTAGATGATCTGTTCAGGGAAGAGCCGGATGTTCAGCGCATGCAGGACAGCGCCCATGGAGGGCACAGCCAGATAGGCAACAAGGTGCTCGGCGTTGTTCCACATGAAGGTGGCCACGCGCTGGTCGCCATCGATACCCAGGCCCCGCAGGGCGTTGGCGAGCTGAGCAGACCTGGTGCCCACCTCGGCAAATGACATCCGCCGCGCGCCCTGCCTGGTCCAGGTGACTACCTCCTGGTCGGCATGCAGCTGCGTGCCCGACATGAGGATCCGCGAGATCAGCAGGGGAGACTCTTGCATGGTGCTTCTCATGAGCGCGACTCTGCCACGCATATCGCCCCAGCGGGAGTGCCAAGGGCCAAATGCTTGACATACAGGTCAGTGAGATTGGATGGGGGCCATGAACAGACGCATCATCATCGCCTCATTCGTAGCCGGAGTCGTCGGGGTATCTGCGGCCGTGGGGGGATTTGCGTACTTCAACCGCCAGGAACAGGCACGTCTGGACCTGGGTGCCCGAGCCTGCGCGGACCAGTTCGCCGGGGCGTGGTCGCAGGGGGACGTCCACGGCCTCACGTACGTCGGCCAGGGCGCCGACCAGGTCGCAGCCAGCTTCAAGAGCACAACCCAAGGACTCGGAACCGCCCCCGCCAAGGTCACAGTCGCCTCACTCACCCGTGCTGGTGACAACGCCAGCGGCAAGCTGTCGGTTTCCTGGACCGTGGGCGGGAACACCAGATGGACCTACCCGATGGCGATCCAGCTGCAGCGCAACAGCAACGGGGTCTGGGGTGTCGTTGCCAAGGGCGGAGCCTCGATGTGGGCCAATGGGCTGAGCCCCAAGGCGAAGCTGGTCGCCACCCGGACCTCGGGCACGCGCGGAGACATCCTGGACCGCAACGGGACGGCCATCCTGACTGTGGGCACGGTCTATGACGTCGCGATCGACCCGGCACGAGCGAACGACGCGACCGTTACCCAGCTGGAGAAGCTCCTCAACGAACCTGCCGGCTCCCTGGTCGCCAAGCTCCACGCAGCCCAGGGGGCCAAGTCGAGCAACGCGATCTCGGTCATCACGCTTCGCGACTCCGCGTTCCAAGGCCTCAAGACGCAACTGGACGCCCTCGTCGGTGTGGTCTATCCCTCGCGGCAGCAGCCGCTGTCCACACTCGCCCGACCGCTGCTGGGTTCGTTTGGTCCGGTGACTGCCGATGCCATCAAGAACGGCAAGGGACGCTACGCCACGGGGGACTACGCCGGGCTAGGCGGGCTGCAGGCAAAGTACAACGATGTGCTCGGTGGTACGTCCGGGTTCAAAGTGACCTCGAGCGACAAGCCGGATCTGCCGCTGGTGCAGAAGGCCGCAACCGATGGCAAGCCGATAACGTTGACGCTGGACTCGAAGATCCAAAAGGCGGCCGAAGCCGCCCTTGTCGGCACCGGAACAGTCCCTTCGGCCCTGGTGGCTGTGGATGTCCCCACCGGTGACCTGCTCGCCGTTGCGAGCTCGCCCGAGGCCGGCATGAACCGCGCACTGCTGAGCGCCTACGCGCCGGGGTCGACACTCAAGGTCGCCACGACGTACTCATTGCTGACCAAGGGACTGGCTCCGAGCACGCCGGTGCTCTGTCCTGCAAGTGTTGTGATCGAGGCCACCACCTTGCGCAACTACGAGCACGAGACGTTAGGGGTCGTGCCGTTCTCGGTGGACTTTGCCAACTCGTGCAACACCGCCTTCGTCGGCCTCTCGAGCGGCATGGGGAACTCCGACGTGCACGATGCCGCAGCCGCACTCGGTGTCGGGGCAGGTTGGGGGAATCTCCTGGGTGTGGACGGGGCATTCGGCGGCTCGATACCGGTGGCCACCTCCAAGGTGGAGAAGGCCACCACCGCTTTCGGTCAGGCCAGGACGTCGGTCTCGCCGGCCGACCTGGCGGTCATGACAGCCTCGGTTGCCCGCGGGAGCTACATTCAGCCCGCGCTGATCCGCACTCCGGCAGTGACCGGAGCCGACCGGACGCCAAAACCGTTGGATGCCAAGGCAGCCGGGCAGCTTCGGGCCCTGATGCGCCTCGTGGTCACCCAGGGCACCGCAACCGGGGTCATCAGCTCCGTCCCGGGGGGACCGGTGTCTGGCAAGACTGGCACCGCTGAGTACGGGGCCGGCAACCCTCCCGCCACCCATGCCTGGTTCGTCGGCTGGCAGGGCAACGTCGCATTCGCTGTGTTAGTGGAGGACGGCAAGAGCGGTGCCACCGTGGCGGCGCCGATCGCCGCGACCTTCCTGGGAGACCTTCAGCACTAAGTCGTTTCGATCGGCGACGGCAAGGACGATCGAGCACGACACTGCGCCAGAGACGACGATGCCCCCGGCCGGAGCCGGGGGTATCGCACAACGACTATTCAGTCGCAGTTGACTGCGCTCAGTCAGCGCCGTGTGGGCGCTGAGGTCAGAGCCCTGTGTGTCAGAGCGCCTGGACCTTCTCGGCCTGCGGGCCCTTCGGACCCTGGGTGACCTCGAACTCGACGCGCTGCGCCTCTTCGAGCGACCGGTAGCCGCTCGTTTCGATTGCGGAGTAGTGAACGAACACGTCCGGGCCGCCGCCGTCCTGGGCAATGAATCCGAAGCCCTTTTCAGCGTTGAACCACTTAACGGTGCCTTGTGCCATGGGGATAACTCTTTCTTTGATAGCCATTGGAGTCCACACTTCGTGGGCCCCAGGCTGCCGCACTACCCCCACAACGACGGGACATGCCCGTTGTGATGAAAAAAACCCGCTAGTAGCGGGCACTTCTTCGACCTGCGAGGAACTGCAACTGCAACCGTTTACGAGGCTAGCACGCAAAGGGTGCCGAGGGCCCGTTAAGGAAAGACGTGTTCCATCGCCCTTCTCATGGGCGATCGAAGGGCCGAAGGGTCCATCCATGCGGCGCGTCCATCTGGTCAGTTGACAGGTTCAGGGTTCGAGGCCAGAGTTTGCCGCTGTGATGATCCGCTTTCCTTGGCACCGGTTGGACCGCTAAGGCGCACCCGGTCTTGTTAGGCCATAAGCAGATTCGCCAACCAAGCCAACAGCAGACGGCTGGCTGAAGGCAGCGTCCAAGGCATAGGCCAAGAGAAGTCCTGACCAGATCGGCCTCACCCCCCAGCGCCGGGCGGTTGGCCAATCAGATGAGGCAGCACGGCGCGCGCCGGCCGGCGGGCGCCCGACTCCAACCACCGGGCACAGGCAACGGCTTTCTGGCTGGCTGAAGTCCAAGGCAGGCAGGGCCGCCACGGGCGCGACGGCTGGCCTGTCTGCGGCGGCTGGCCTGTCTGCGGCGGCTAGGGAGCGATACCGACGTACTTGACCTCGAGGTACTCCTCGATGCCCTCGAATCCGCCTTCACGCCCGAAGCCGGAGTGCTTGACCCCACCGAAGGGCGCGGCCGGGTTGGAAACGATGCCCTGGTTGATGCCGACCATCCCGAACTCCAGGGCTTCACTGACGCGCAGCGTGCGCGCCAGGTCCTTGGTGAAGACATAGGCCACCAGTCCGTATTCCGTGTCGTTGGCCCGCGTGATGGCCTCCGCCTCTGTGGCGAACGTCGCCACTGGTGCCACCGGACCGAAGATCTCCTCGTGCATCACCAGGGCGTCCGGGGACACCTCGGTCAGCAGCGTGGGGGCGAAGAAGTAGCCCATGTCTCCGACCGTGGTGCCGCCGCAGACAACCGTGGCGCCCTTGGCCGTGGCATCGTCCACCAACGCCGCGACCGAGGCCTGGGCCGCGGCGTCGATCAGTGGTCCTACGGTGATGCCCTCCTCAGTACCCCGCCCGAGCGACATAGCTGCCATCTTCGCGGCGAACTTTGAGGAGAACTCCACAGCAACGCTCTCGTGGACCAGGAACCGGTTGGCTGCCGTGCAAGCCTCACCGATGTTGCGCATCTTGGCCATCATCGCCCCCTCCACCGCAGCGTCCACGTCGGCGTCCTCGAACACCAGGAACGGCGCATTGCCTCCCAGCTCCATCGAGACGCGCAGCAACTGCTGGGCAGACTGCTCCACGAGCTTGCGGCCCACCGGGGTCGACCCGGTGAAGGTGAGCTTGCGCAGTCGCGGATCGGCGATGATCGGCTCGATCACCTCGCCCGTGCGCGTCGTGGTGATGACGTTGACCACACCGGCCGGCACACCGCAGTCGGCAAGCAGATCCACCAGGGCCAGCATCGACAATGGCGTCTGCTTGGCCGGCTTGACCACCATGGTGCAGCCAGCTGCCAAGGCCGGGCCAATCTTGCGGGTGCCCATTGCCAGCGGAAAGTTCCACGGCGTGATCATCAGGGTGGGACCTACTGGCTGCTTCATTGTCACCAGCCGGGTGGCGCCGTTGGGTGCAGTCGACCAGCGCCCACTGATCCGGACGGCCTCCTCGGAGAACCACCGAAAGAACTCTGCGCCATAGGCGACCTCACCACGCGCCTCGGCCAGCGGCTTGCCCATCTCCAGGGTCATCAGCAGCGCAAACTCCTCGGCACGGGCAGTGATCGCCACGAACGCCCTGCGCAGGATCTCGCCCCGCTCACGAGGTGCGGTCGCGGCCCAGTCAGCCTTCGCCGCAACGGCCGCATCAAGGGCAGCCAAACCGTCGGCGATTGTCGCGTCGGCCACCGAGGCCAGCATCTGTCCGGTCGAGGGGTCCTCAACGCCCAGGGTCCTGCCATCACTGCTTTCACGCCACTTGCCATCGATGAACAGACCCTTGGGGACCCCTGCCAGCAGGGACTTCTCAGAATCGGTCAACGCCATGGGGCACGGCCTTTCGGTTCGCGATGCGGGTCAGGTTCATTCAGTTCACTGTGTGCAATGCAATGTCGTGCAGACGCGTCGTTCAGCCTCATCCAGGTCAGCCCGGCTCAGGCGTTGAGCACGAAGGCCCTCTCTAGGATGTCAAGTCCCTCGCTCAGCAGGTCATCGCCAGCCGAAAGCGGTGGTAAGAAGCGCAACACGTTTCCGAATGTACCGGCGGTCAACGTGACCACGCCCTGGCTGTGGCAATACGTGTTAATGGCGGCGGTCAAGGCCGGGTTGGGAGTCTTGTCACCGCCACCGGCCACCAGCTCGACAGCAATCATGGCCCCACGGCCACGAATGTCGCCGATGACGGCGAACTTCTCGGCCAGCTCACGCAGCCGCGGCATGAACAACGCCTCGATCTCGCGGGCCCGGCCACACAGATCCTCGGTCTCCATGATCTCGATGGCAGCCAGGGCCGCCGCACACGCGACGGGATTGCCGCCATAGGTACCACCCAGCCCGCCTCCGTGGACCGAGTCCATCACGTCGGCACGACCGGTCACCGCTGCCAGCGGAAGCCCGCCCGCGATCCCCTTGGCAGTCGTGATCAGGTCTGGCACGACACCCTCGTGATCACAGGCGAACCAGTCGCCGGTGCGACAGAAGCCACTCTGGATCTCATCGGCAATGAACAGGATCCCATTCTGGGCGCACCAGTCCGCGATCGCTTTGAGGTAGCCGGCGGGCGGCACGATGAACCCACCCTCACCCTGGATCGGCTCGATGATCACCGCAGCCGTGTTCTGCTCACCGACCTGGATGTGCACCTGGGCGACGAAATCATCGAAGGCCTGCTCGGCGCAACGGTCCACACCCGTAGGCCAGCGGTAAGGATAGGGGCTGGGTACCCGGTAGATCTCACCGGCGAACGGGCCGAAGCCTTGCTTGTAGGGCATGTTCTTGGCGGTCAGGGCCATCGTCAGGTTGGTGCGGCCGTGATAAGCGTGCTCGAAGGTGATGATGGCGGTGCGACCGGTGAAGACACGCGCAATCTTGATCGCGTTCTCCACCGCCTCCGAACCTGAGTTGAACAACGCACTGCGCTTCTGTCCGTCACCGGGAGTCAGTGCGTTGAGGCGTTCGCAGACCGCGACGTACTCCTCGTACGGGGTGACCATGAAGCAGGTGTGGGTGAAGTCTTCGACCTGGGACTTGACCGCCTCGACCACGCGCGGTGCCGAGTTGCCCACGGTGGTGACCGCGATTCCCGAACCGAAGTCGATCAGGTGGTTACCGTCGACGTCCACCAGAATGCCGCCGCCGGCCCGCTCGACATAGACCGGAAGACCCGTGCCGACACCGGCCGAGACAGCCGACAGCTTGCGCTCGTGGAGCAGCTGTGAGCGGGGGCCGGGTATGGCCGTCGCCAGGATCCGACGCTGCTGGACGTGTCCGGTCTCGATGGGGGCAGTCGTCATCGGGATGCTCCTTGGTACGTAGGTCTTCGGGCAGGAATCAGCACCCGGATCGCCCCATGCTCCGGCACCCGTAGCATGTAGTCAAATACTTGTTCGGCACACATATGATGCCCTGGAGGCATGGCATGGAACTGCGCCACGTCCGGTACTTTCTGGCTGTGGTCGACGCAGGCTCCGTGACGGCCGCATCACCTCTGGTCCACGTCACCCAGCCCTCGCTGTCACGCCAGCTGGCCTTGTTCGAGAAGGGCCTGGGGATCACTTTGTTCACCCGAACCGGCGGACGTCTGGTGCTGTCCGCCGCGGGGCGCCAGTTCGTGCCCGTCGCCCGCGATCTGGCTCGTCGGGCCGAGGCAGCGGCCGAAGCTGCGGCCACCTTGGCAGCCGGCCGTCTTCAGCACATCAGGATCGCCGCTCCCGGAACGACGTTCACCGACGTCCTGGCCCCGTTCCTAGCCACCTTGCGCCCAGAGGACCCGTTGCCTTCGGTATCGGAAGAACCGCCACAGCTGATCTACGAGGCACTGAACTCTGGCGCGGACCTGGCGATCTCGACCGAGGCGCCACCGGCGGGTCTGGCATTCCAGCCGCTGGCGGTGCTGCCCATCTGGGCGTACGTCCCCGGTGGGCACCGCTGGGCCGGACGCGACTCGGTCACCGTCGCCGAGCTGGTCAAGGAGCGACTTCTCCTGCTCACAGGGGACTACAGCCCGCGCCGGGTGCTGGACCGTTGGGTGGACCAGGGCGGACTCACCTACTCCAGCCTGCTCGAGTTCGGCACGCCCCAGGTTGCCCAGGCCGTTGCTGCTGCGGGTCGAGGCATCGCGATTGTCTCCGACGACGCACGCTTCGACCTACACCCTTTGGCAGTCATCGGCGCTGGCGGGTCCCTGCACATCAAGTTGTATGCCGCGTGGGACCGGGAGCACCACGCCGCCATCGCGATCGGGGCAATAGCCAGACGGCTGAGCGAATACTGCATCCAGCGTTATGGACCTCAGGTGGCGCCTACAGCGCCGAGGACCCCAGCACCACCGCCGCCTGCCAGAGTGACGCCCTGAACGACCACAGGCCTGTTCAGCCACCTCCTGCAGTGTCGGCTGCCAACTTCGTCCGTCACCGAGAGTAAGACTCCTGAAGGCACTGGTGTGACGCAGCGGCACGCTGACCCAAGGCGAGGTAGGCCTGGCTCACCACAACCTGGATCTGCACACTAGCCATAGCGATTTCTGGCGCCGCAGGCGCCAGAAATGCAATCCCAGATGTCAGAGTTGAAGTTCGGACGAACCCACAACACGGGCCTCATGCAGCCGGCGCACCTCATCAGCGGCCATACCAAGTTCGGCCAGGATGGCGTCCGTATGCTCCCCGACCACTGGTGGCGGCAACCCGAGCTGCGTCGGGGTCGCGGAGAAGCGGGGAGCCGGCGCCGGCTGGACGACGTCGTCGCGCGTGACGAAAGTGCCACGGGCGAGGTTGTGCGGATGCTTGGGCGCCTCGGACATCGACAACACGGGAAAGACGCATCCGTCGACGTCGGCGAACAGCTCCTGGATGGCGCCGCGCGTGCGAGAGGCGAATTCCTCAGCGAGCCGGCGCCGAAGTGCCGGCCAGCCGCGGACGTCGTACTGGCTGCCCGGATCGATGTCGAGGATCTCGAGGCGCTCCAGCAGGATGGCGAAGAACGCGGGTTCGAGCGGTCCCACGGAAAGGTAGCCGCCGTCGGCGCTCGGATACACGTCATAGAACGGCGCTCCGGTGTCGAGCAGGTTCGTCCCCCGTTCCTGGGTCCAGCGGCCCCCCGCGGTCATCCCGTAGAACTGGGCCATCAACAGGGCGGAGCCGTCCACCATGGCGGCATCCACCACCTGACCGGCCCCGGTGGTAGCCACGGACAAGAGCGCCGCGACAACACCGCAGGCGAGCAACATCCCGCCGCCGCCGTAGTCGCCGACCAGGTTCAGCGGCGGCACCGGTATCTGACCGTGGCGCCCGATGGCCCCGAGCACACCCGACAACGCGATGTAGTTGATGTCGTGGCCGGCGGCCTGAGCAAGCGGACCGTCCTGACCCCAGCCGGTCATCCGGCCGAAGACCAGAGCCGGGTTTCGCGCCAGGCAGACGGCGGGCCCCAAGCCCAGCCGTTCCATGACCCCGGGACGGTATCCCTCGATCAGCACATCCGCGGAGTCGACGAGCCTGAGGACCAGCTCCACCCCTTCGGCCGATTTCAGGTCGACAGCGATCGAGCGTCGTCCACGGGAGACCACGTCGGCGCGGCCTTCTGAAAGACCAGTCAGAATGCCTGGTTTTGTGCCGGGGAGCCGGTCTACCCGGGTCACCGTGGCACCCATGTCGGCCAGCATCATCCCCGCGAAGGGGCCGGGGCCGATGCC
This sequence comes from Micrococcales bacterium, assembly GCA_003157445.1. Lineage (GTDB taxonomy): Bacteria > Actinomycetota > Actinomycetes > Actinomycetales > Dermatophilaceae > UBA4719. The sequence continues at coordinate 873 of PMJN01000120.1, read as the reverse complement.
CGACATCTCGACAACGTTGATCCCCCGCAGAGGTCCCATCAGGCCTGCAAGCGCTCGTGCATGAGGGTGCGCAGCCCCGGCACCACGTCGGCGGCCAGGGACCGCAGGAAGCGGGACTGGTCATGACCCGGGCCGTGGAAGACCAGGTGGTTGAAGCCGAGGTCCAGGTACGGCTTGATCTGGGCGAGGGCGGTTTCTGGATCGGATGCCACGATCCAGCGGCTGGCCACCTGCTGGATGGACAGCGCATCGCTGGCGGCTTCCATCTGGCTCGGATCGCTCAGGCCGTATTTCTGCTCGGGTGTCAACGACAGGGGGGCCCAGAACCGGGTGTTCTCCATCGCCAGCTGGGGGTCTGTGTCGTAGGACAGCTTGATCTCGATCATTCGGTCGATCGAGCCACCTGCTCGTCCTGCGGTTGCCAGGCCTTCATCGACGGCGGGAATGAGCTTGTCGCGGTAGAGCTCTGGACCCTTGCCCGAGGTGCAGATGAACCCATCGCCGCAGCGGCCGGCATACCGGGCCACCACCGGGCCACCGGCGGCGATGTAGATGGGAACCGGCCGGTCAGGGCGGTCATACACGGTGGCCTTATGAGTTTGGTAGTAGTCACCGTCGAAGGTGACACGCTCGCCGGCCCACAGCTCGCGCATCAGCGCGACTGCTTCACGCATGCGCGCAAAACGCTCCTTGAAACCCGGCCATTCCAGCCTGGAGACTGCCACCTCGTTCAGCGCCTCGCCCGTGCCGATACCGAGCATGACCCGGTCGGGATACAGGCAGGCCAGGGTGCCGAATGCCTGCGCCACGACGGCCGGGTTGTAGCGGAAGGTCGGCGTCATGACCGACGTGCCGAGCAGCACCGTCTCGGTA
>PMJN01000376.1:6086-8743 GCA_003157445.1 Micrococcales bacterium | reverse complement strand
GTGTTCGGCGAATGTCCTTCTCCCACATGCCGATTCAACACAGGCGAAGCGACGCTTGCGCCACCACAGCTGCACAGCTCCGCCGACCGGAACGTCCCGAACCCGCTGCAGCGTCCGCTGATGTACCCGGGCGGTCAACACCCCGCACGACGGACACCCGCCCTCGCGGTCCAACGACTCGACCACCACCTTGCGCACGCCCATCGGGCCATCGACGGCCTCAACGACGCGGTATCCGGGCAGGTTGAAAAGCACGCTCGCAGCATCACGCTGCGAGCACGTAGGCTCGATCACGGCTCGTGGTCCTTCTTTGATCGGATGTCTCGACAACACCCATCTCAGCGCAGGGCCACGAGCCCCTCTACGACCGGGTCATCACGTCGAACTACGAATAGCCCTGTTGGGGGAACGGGTGGGTCGCGTTGACTGCCGTGCCAGTGGCTGTAGTTGCTTGTAGGAGGTGCCTTGTTTGTCAGGTGATGGCGCGCATCTAGGCCGTGCTGGCGATCACGGGGTGTCTGCTTTGGCCGCCCTCCCGGGCCAGTGCTCCAGTCGGCTCACACCCTGTCGTGGCACGCATTGGTCGCCCTGGTAGCAGGTCAGCGGAGCACGTGACAACATCGTTCAACGCCACCTTGATCGTCCTGTGGCCCGATGCCTGACCGGTGAGGTCGTTATATGGCATTAGGAATCACCTGCCGTCGCGCGCCGTTCGGCGCTCGGCACTGCGGGTATTCAGGTTGCGGCTGTCGTCGCTACCCCCTGCGCGGGCACCATGGCGCTGCTGTGCCCGACACGCGATACTGAAGACATCGCCGCTGGAACCAGCGGCACAAGACTGAGGATCAACTCTCAAAGCCCACCATCGGGCGGGACGCTGCCGAAGGCCGGAGGGAGAGGTCATGGACGGGGCACGTGACGGACTCTTCCAATGGGTGAATGTTCCGTTGGGGCCCGGCGCTGCAGTACGAGAAACCCATTCAGCGGTGGTTGTTCTCCTGGGCGATCGCGCATACAAGATCAAGAAGTCCGTCGACCTTGGCTTTCTGGATTTCCGCAGTATTGAGGCGCGCCGCGTGGCTTGCCACCGCGAGTTGGCCCTGAATCGGCGCATGGCCCCGGACGTCTACATCGGGGTGGCCGACGTGACTGGTCCTGACGGTGCGCCCTGTGAGCACGTGCTGGTGATGCGCCGGATGCCTGATGAGCGGCGACTGGCCCTCTTAGTGCGCAGCGGCGTGGCGGTGCGCAGCGACCTGCGTCAGCTGGCCCGGGAAGTGGCAGCCTTCCACGCCTCAGCCCGAACGGACCAGGCGATCACCTCTTGCGGCAGTGCGGAGGCGCTTGCCGCGCGCTGGAGGTCGAACACCGAGGCTCTGCGGGAGTTGAGCCCGCGGCTGGTCTCCAAGGCCACGCTGGACGAGATCCAGGAGCTAGCTCTTCGCTACATCGCCGGTCGGGAGCCGTTGCTTAGCTCGCGCATGAGGGCGGGACTGGTGCGAGACGGGCACGGGGACCTGTTGGCCGAAGACATCTTCTGCCTGGCTGATGGCCCCCGGGCCCTTGACTGCCTGGACTTCGACGACCGCCTGCGGTGGATGGATGTGCTCGATGATGTCGCCACTCTTGCTATGGACCTCGAGCGGCTCGGCGCCCTGCAGGCGGCGCAGTCGTGGCTGAGCGACTACGCCGAATTCTCCGGGGTCGCCCAGCCGGTGTCCCTGAGCCATCATTACATCGCCTACCGGGCCGTGATGCGGGCAAAAGTCGCAGCTATCGTCGAACGCGGGTCGGCCCAGGCCGACTCCGCTGCTGCCGCCGAGCAGACTCGCACCCTGGCGCTTCTTGGGCTGAGCCATCTGCGAGCCGGACGGGTCAGGCTGATACTGCTTGGTGGGGGTCCTGCCTCAGGCAAATCCACCCTTGCCGAGGGTTTGGGGGACACGCTTCCGGCAGCCGTGCTGTCCAGTGACCGTGTACGCAAAGAGCTGTCGGGCATTCCGCCGACCCAGCACATGCACGCGCGCTTTGGCGAGGGTATCTATACCCCGGAGTTCACCAGCAGGACCTACCAGCACCTGGCAGACCAGGCCGAGCAGCTGCTGGCTCTTGGCGAGACCGTTGTCGTCGACGCATCCTTCTCCATCGGGGAGCAGCGTGACCTCTTGCGCTCCGTTGGGAATCTGACCTCAGCTGACGTCATCGAACTGCGGTGCTTCGCCCCCCAAGAGGCCCTCGAGAACCGACTGCGTTCTCGGGCGGCCCAGCCAGCAGCGTTCAGCGACGCGGACAGCGACATCGCTGCTCGTATGACAGCGGCCACAGATCCGTGGCCCGAAGCACAGGCCATAGACACTCAAGGGGCGCCAGCGCACAGCCTCCGGCTCGCGCTCCGTTCGCTCGCTCGCGGGTAACACCATCGGCCAGGTTCCAAGCTCGGCACGCCCATCTCGATGTCTCCTCTGCCGCGGCTGGGGCCCGGACAAAGCCACTGGCTCAGGGGCTCGGCTGGCGTGCAGGTCGATCCGCTCGCGGTGACCTTAGGTCTGGTGGCTGAGGGCAACCGACGGTACGCACATACATCACGTCGCAATCATTGTGGCCGAGGTCAACCACGGCCAGAGAGTTCACCATTAGTCACCTTCATCTTCGACGTC
>PMJN01000376.1:0-6061 GCA_003157445.1 Micrococcales bacterium | reverse complement strand
ATTGGCGGTTCCGACGACGAGCATTGGCAGTCCCACTGGGAGAGGGAACTCGGACCCGCTGCGGATCGAATTGAACCGGCTTCGTGGGACGCGCCGGACCAGACCAACTGGCTGGCCACGATCGCCAAGAAGTCCTCCGCGCAGAGCATCCTGGTCGCACACAGCCTCGGATGTCTTGCGGTGACATCGTGGCTCACCCGCACTACCTCACCGGCAGCTCTAGGAGCCTTCCTGGTCGCACCCCCAGACCGCGCCGGGGTGACCTTCCCTTCCGCCGCCTCGTCGTTCTCCACGGCCCTTGCGCCCATGCCCGTCCCGACACTCGTCATCGCGTCCTCAAACGATGCATACGGAACCCGATCGACCTCGAAAGATCTCTCGATCATCTGGGGAGCATCCTTCATCGTCGCAGGGCCCCTCGGACATATCAACAGCGCCAGCGACCTCGGCCAATGGGATCAAGGCCGCAATCTCCTCGAAGCATTCACCGCGGGTTTCAAAACCCGATAGCTGACCGGAAGCCGATCCGGTCTACGGACACGCGCGGAGGCTGCGTCGACCTTGCGCAGACACGGTCATCGTCGTTCCGTAGCAGGTCCGCAATCGGGACGGTGGACGGTCGACAGGATACGACCCCTCACGCCGATGTGCGTCAGTTGCTCTGGGATGCCTGGGCGAGGTCGTAGGGGCTGACAATGCGGTGGGTGGTGCTGGCGGGCCGGGCGACCAACTTCGTGGTCGACGCCTCCACGAGTAGGAGCATCTGTGCGTGCAGCCGCCGGGGGAACTGGAGTCACAGGTCGTCATCGAGCAGGCCAGGGGAATCGCAGCCCAGCACAACACGGTCCCGGTAGATCGGGCATACCAGCTCATGCGCTGGTATGCCCGCAACAACAACGTCAGCTTGTGCAGCGTCGCCGAGGTGATAGCTGCCCTGGGACCACAGATCTGAGCGTGGCAGTCATGTGACCTGAGTCATAGGCTCGGCAGGGGTGTCGGGCGTAGAGTCCTTTTTGCTGCGTCCTTCCGGACCATGGGTGACGTCGGCTCTTCCTCGCGCTACTCCCGACCCTCGGTGGCTCGTGTCCGCACATTCCGGGACCCACCGAATCGAGCCCTCGCCATCGCTCCGAAGCTGCACGTCCAGACCCTTCCCACTGATATCGACCACCGCGCCGTCCCACTCCCCACCGGCGATGCACCCTACGTCCCGCCCGAGTACCCAGCGCGGTCAGCCGGGGGTCCGGGTATGGGGCAGCAATGGCAGGCCAGGACACGTGCCATACGTGAGGTAGTGGTCCTTGAGGTAGAGGGCCGGCTCAGTGATGTCGTCGAGGATCTGGACCGGTCGATCCAGCTGGCTCTGGCCGAGGGGCCTCGTGGTGTGGTCTGCGACCTGTCGGGCGTGGACGAGGGGGCCGATCCGGGCGCGGTCGAGGTGCTGGCGATGGCAGGGCGGCACGTTCGAGACTGGCCGGGCATCCCCGTGGGCGTGGCTTGCCCGGACCCTCGGATTCGCGAGGCACTGCGTGCACACCCCCTGGGCAGTCACCTGATCGTGACCGCGTCGATCTTCGCCGCAGTATCCGCGGCGTTGTCCACCTCCACCCTTGTCGTTGAACGGCTACACCTCGCTGCGCACCCGACCGCGCCAAGCGCCTCCCGGAGCTTCGTCACCCGCATCCTGAAGGACTTGCAGCTGGACCCGGTCATCCCCATCGCAACCGTGGTGGTCAGCCGGCTTGTGGCCAGTTCGTCCCTCAATGCCGGCACAGCCATTGACGTGTCTGTCGCCTGGGACGCCGGAGCGCTACGCCTGACCGTTGCAGACCACGGTCTGGCTCTGCCAGGTCAGCGGCCTTCACATCCTGACGTGCAAGCGAGAGGGCTCACCGTCGCTGTCGCTCGCCTCTCGCGCACGTTTGGGGTTCTACCCAGAGCCGACGGCGGCAAGGTCGTCTGGGCTGTACTCGAAGCCCCCCGGCTGCACCGTTCGACCAGCAACCGGATACACAACACCAACGACGACATCTTGAAGAATGCCAGCATCATCAAACTCCCCAGAAACCCGCAATGAGCTTTCGCTGAAGAGGTAGCGAATCGAATAACCCACGGTTTCAAGTGCTGACTGCACTTGGTGTGTCCCTCCGGGGGGAGGCCGCAGGGCCCCCGCTGTTGTGTTGAATGACAGCGTGGGCTCAGCGGCGTTAAAGGACTCTTCGCTACCGAGAATCGGTGACCGGTCACGCATCCTCAAACGAAGACCCGGTCGGCGCCAGCATGAGCTGGGACACGGTCTTCGCGCGTGCCCATAGCCGGTTGCTGAGGTTACGGAACGGTTGCGCGCGGTTTCTCAGACGCCTTCAGGTCATCGGCAGATAGGCGGGCGGTCCCTCGCAGGACGTGGGCTGAGCTGGTGCCATGGGGGCCCAGCGACTCACTGAAGCTGGCGCAGCGGCTGGCCGTGGCCGGCATACTGCTGTCGCTCTGGCGCGTGTATGTGCGCCCTCCCGCGCCATGTGATGCAGGCTGCGTCCTGCGGCGAAGGGTTGTGATTGCGACCCCTGCCAGGAGCAGACCTCCGCCGGCGGCCTCGATGGGGGTAGGGATCTCACCCCGGGCGATCCATGCCGCGAGCAGTCCTGCGACTGGGATCAGCAGGGCGAAGGGCGTTACGCGACTCACGGGGTACCTGGCCAGCAGGGTGTTCCAGATCCCGTAGCCCAGCAGGGAAGAGATGTATGCCGTGAACATGGTGCTGGCGATGGCCATCGGGGATAGGTGCCCCAGGGCGTTGCCGATGGCGCCGGGTCCCTCAACGACCAGTGAGAGCAGCAGCAGCGGCACCGGGACGACCAGGCCCGACCAGACCACCAGTGAAAGGCCTGAACGGGCCCGGACCTTGCGGGCCAGGACGTTGCCGATCGACCACGACAGTGCTGCACCCAGGACCAGGATCAGAGGCAGGATCGGGGCGATGGCGCTGTGTCCCACCGCGACGATGATCATGCCGACGACTCCGACTCCGACACCAAGAAGCTGTTTGCGAGAGGGCTTTTCGCCCAGGAAGGTCGAGGAGAGCAGAACTGTGAGCAGCACCTGGGCTTGCAGAACCAGGGAGGTGAGGCCCGGCGGCATCCCGAGGTGCAGTGCGAGGTAGACGAGCGAGAACTGGCCCACAGACATGAACACTCCGATGAGGACCACGTTCCTCCACCCGATTCCCGGGGGGCGGACAAGGAACACGGCTGGCAGTGCCACGAGAACGAATCGCATTGCGGTGAACAGCAGCGGGGGGATGTCGGCCAGGCCGGCGTCGATGACCACGAAGTTGGAGCCCCAGATCATCGCCACAAGGATGGCCAGGGCGGTGTCTTTGGGCTTCATGTCGCCAACCCTGTCAGCCCAGACCCGAAACCACCAGCGAACGTTTCGTGGCTCTACTATGTAGAATCACTTCATGATTGATCTTGTTGCACTTCGCTCGCTGAAGGCCATCGACGTCCACGGGTCCGTGGTGGGCGCGGCACAGGCCCTGGGCTACAGCCCTTCGGCGATCTCCCAGCAGATCAAGAAGCTTGACAAGCACTTCGGCCTTGCGTCGCTGGAGAAGTTCGGCCGGGGCGTCATGCTCACGGAGCACGGCCGGCGCTTGGCTGAGCAGGGTGCCTCCCTCCTGGCCCAGGTCGAGCTCCTGGAGGCCGGGGTGCAGGCCGAGGGCGGAAAGCCTGCTGGGGTAGTGAGGATCTCAGCGCATTCGACTGCATGCCGCGGCCTGCTCGCCCCGATGCTTGCCGAGCTGCAGGCCTCCGATTCTGCGGTGACGGTGACGTTCGTCGAGAATGATCCGTGGGTCTCGGTCGATCTGGTGGCCACGGGTCAGGTGGACCTCGCTGTCGTCCACAACTGGAACACCCAACCGCTGCGCATCCCGACGCACATCGAGACTCTGGACCTGTGCGTGGATGTGGCCGATGTCTTGGTGCACCGCAGCCACAGGCTGGCGAATCGGAGCGAGATCACGCCACAGGATCTGGTGGACGAGTGTTGGGTGAGCAGCACCGCCGGAAGCATCTGCCACGACTGGTTGATCCGGATGTTTGCCGATATCGGCACCGATCCCCACATCCCGTTCTATGACAGCGAGTTCGCAACCCACATCGCCTTGGTGGAACAGGGCGTGGCAGTAGGGCTTCTCCCCAGGCTGGGCAGGCCGTTGCTTTCCGAGTCGGTCGTGGCGGTTCGCGTCGTCGACCCGGTTCCTACCCGAAACATCCAGCTCATCTGGCGCCGGACCATGAGCCAGAGCCCGGCGATCCGTCATCTGGCTGCGGTCCTCCAGACGATCACCAATCCCGAACTGCGGCGAGCATCGTTTTAGAGTCATCGTGCGGGGGATCCCTGTATGCCGAACGACATCCGGGGATCAGAAACTGCCCTCAGCCGCCTGACCTCCGTCTTCGCAAGCCGATCGTCCAACCGACGCCGAGGCTTAGCTCCGATGCGTGCGGTCATCGTTCCGCAGTCGGAACGCTTGTCATCAGTGGCGGAGGCACGAAAGCGCCTGGCTCCGATGAGCGGTGGTTGTTCGTGCGGCGCTCGCGCGACCAGTATCGGCTGAACTTGACAAGAAGGGGCTGGCCCAAGAACGATGTTAGTGAGTGCTCACATCATCTTTGGGAGACAGCGTGTCAGTGGTGGTCACTTCTGGTCTGACCCGCCGGTTCGGGGCGATCACCGCGGTGAGCCAGCTGAGCGTTGAACTGCCGGATGCTGGTGTCATCGGTCTGGTCGGGCCGAATGGGTCAGGCAAGTCGACCTTGATCCGGATGCTGCTGGGCCTGGTGCGGCCCACGCAGGGCACCGCCACGGTGTTCGGTGAGCCCATCAGTTCACCGGCCAGGTACGTGTCCAGGGTGGGGGCTCTGGTGGAGGGGCCGGCATTTGTCCCGGGTCTGTCGGCGCGAGCCAATCTTGTGTCTCTGGCCCGGTTGCGGGGTCTGGGGTTGGACCGAGTTGATGATGTCCTGGCGCAAGTGGGGCTGGTCGGGCGGGACAAGGAGCCGGTGAAGAACTTCTCGCTGGGTGTGAAGCAGCGGGTGGGGATCGCCGCCGCGCTGCTGCCCGACCCGCAGCTGCTCATCCTGGATGAGCCGACCAACGGACTTGACCCAGCTGGCATCGTGGAGATCCGCGCTCTGCTGCGCAGCCTGGGGCAGGCCGGACGTGCCGTGATCGTGTCGTCTCACCTGCTCTCGGAAATCGAGGCAGCGTGCGACTACGTGATGGTCATCAGGTTTGGTGAGTTGATGTTCTCTGGGCCGATTGATGAACTGATGGCTCGGACCCGTGAGCACATCGACGTTCGCGCTGAACACCCCGGCGACACCGAACGGTTGCTGGAGGCTCTCACTGTGGCTGGATGGGTCGTGACCGCGGGCGACGGAGCTTTGCGGGTGGCTACCGACGCGGGCTCAGCAGCCGACCTGAACAGGGCCGCCGCCGCCGTCGGGGTGACGCTGAGCGGGCTGGTTGTCGTGCAGGACAGCNNCTGGTACGCCTGCGCCGCCCCCGCCTGCTCGCCGGCTGGTTCGCCCTGATGGGGCTGTTCGCCATCATGATCAACACGGTGATGTTCACTGCCGCGTCCAGGGGTACCGCGCCGCCGGCCGGTGGCCCGGGAGTCTCGTTCCCGAGCGCGGCTTCGCTTGCGGGGTCCGGAGGTCTGGTGGCTGGGCTGTCCGCAGCGTCAAACATCTTCGGGGTGGTCACCCTGTCGTTTTGGGCTGTCGTGACCGCGACCGACTACAGCACCGGGCTGGTCCGGCTGCTGGCAGCCGCGCAGCCCCACCGGTGGCGACTGGTGGCCGGCAAGGTGGCCGCGTTGACTATCGTGACCGTTGCTGCCACGACGGTGGCGACAGTGGTGAACCTGATCGCGGCATGGCCAGCTGCTCGCGGCGCTGGCATATCGACCTCGGCGTGGACGATCAGTCCGGTCGGCGCAGTGGCCAGCACCTGGCTCAACACCTTTGCCGCGCTGCTGGTGTGGGGGGTCATT
>PMJN01000287.1 GCA_003157445.1 Micrococcales bacterium | reverse complement strand
TGGTGGGTACTACGGGTATGTGGGTGATGACCCGGCACCAGTTGAGTCAGCCCAGGCCGAGCTGGGCCACGTCGGCGACACGTTCGCCATCTTGGCTGGTCAGGTGGAGCACGACACGGCGTCGATCCGGCAGTTCTGGCCTAAGGGTGGGCTGGAAGCCGCCGGGCTCGCGCCCACGACGGACCCCACGGGTCTGGACGGGCTGGACCTGTCCCAGATCCGTCGTTTACAGGCCCGCTGTGGACTGACGCTGCGCGAAGCCCAGCAGGCCCTTCGCCTGCACCGGGGAACTCACAAGAAATGGCCAGTCAGGGGCCCAGGTGCTGGCATACGAGCCGGGGGCCTTCGGCGGCAAGGGTCGGGCGGCCATCGCCTTCGGGAACCTGGACCGTGCCGCCAACATCGCGTTCTGTGTGCCGGGGTTGCTGTCAAGCCTGGACAAGATTGGCGATGTCGCCAGCGACGCCCAGAATCTGTATGACCAGGCTCACTGGGCTGATTCAGGCAGGCAGACCGCCGTGGTGGCGTGGCAGGGGTATGAAGCACCCGGCTGGGCCGATGTCCTGGGTCAGGGCGATGCCCAGGCGGGCGCCCGGCTGCTCGCAGCCGACGTGAACGCGATACGTGTCGCCCACGCCGGGGCGGTCGGGACGTTGACGGTGGTCGGACATTCCTACGGCAGCACGACCACCGCCCTGGCCCTGCAACGCGACCATATGCAGGTGGACCAGGTGGCGCTGATCGGCAGCCAAGGGGTCGGGGGCGACGCCCAGACGGTCGCTGGGCTGCACCTGAAATCCTCGCAGGTCTTCGTGGGCGCGGCCAGCAGGGACATCGTCACCATGGCCCACGCCCTGAGCGACGACATTCTGGGCACCGACACCCTGGGCGCCAACCCGTCAATGGATACCTTTGGTGCCACCGCGTTCAAAGCAGAGTCGGTTAACCGAGGCTTTGACCTGGCCCTGTCGGATCATTCCCGCTACTACGACGCCACCGGCCAAAGCGAGTCGCTGTACGCCCTGACCGACATCGCCACCGGCCACGGCGACCGGCTGGGCGCAGATGGCATTGTTGGCCCAACCACGCCGCGAGGTCGGCATCGACAAGAGCAAACTGCCTATCGCCCTGCGCTTCGCCGACCAGTTCACCCCAGTTCCTCTTGACCTGGTGAAGATTCCCGAAGGAAGCCGGACCCCGACAACCGGTCACGACCACGCCAACGACCCCAGGAGGCCCAGCCCATGACCTCACCACGCAAACTGGCAACAGCACTGATCACCGCGACCCTGCTGATCACCGCCACCGGCTGCACGTCCAGCACGCCCCACCCCCAACGGAGCACCATGACGACCCCCAACGCTGACATGCCGCCCCTGCCCGAGGACCAGGACGCCGCCAAGGCTGTCGTCCGCACGATGATGATGAAGGAGGCGATCGTGCTACTGAAAGCCAGCGGCCTGAAGTACACCTACGCCCAATTCGACGTACCCGAGGCTGCCTACACCGACAACAACGCCCAGAACGGCGACCTGCTGATCCAGTTCCAGCCGTGCACCGACGCAAACACCCAGGCGATGACCGCCGCGATTTGGGCCCACGGATGGGAACAGGGCAGCATCAGCCACGGCGTCCACGTGCGCAAAGGACCCCTCGACATCCAATGGGGCAACACCATCGACGGATGCCGCTTCAGGATGACCACCGTGAACATCAACCAGCACATGCGGATGACAGACGACATCGCCAACGTCCCCGAACTTGCCGCCTTCAAAGCTGCTGGCTGACCTTAGGTCCAAACCGGACAAGTCGGGCGGGCACGACACAGGACAGAGAAATCAAACATTTCGGCTGCTAACCGATGTCGATTCCCGTCCCACCAAAGACTCCGTGAACCGTCCCCGTCGATCCACAGCAGGTCGAGAAGGCCTGGCTGTCAGGACAGGTAGCTCACCTCGCCTGCCAGTGCTGGAATGAGGAAAATGGGGTGTCTCGTGCGTTCTCAGCAGTCGTCGTTGCGCCAGCCTCCCGCCTTTAGGGTCCACGGCTGATTGGTCTGGTTGATGGCCGTGATGATGTACGTGTACGTAACCCGAGCCATACCGGTAGCGATGTGGGCTTTGAACGACGTCAGGGTAGAGGGTTCCCATAGAGATTCTTGGCCTGGTCGACGAGCGGAGAACTCCTCGGGCGTGTCCACCTTCTGGCACCAGGCGGACAAGGTGCCCGCAACGTCGCCTCACCGTGCCTCTGCGCGACAGGCCCAACAAGGGGGGTTCCGCCGGATAGTCGATTTGACGGATGTCGCGTCGTGCCCTTGCCGCGGTCCTCGGGGAAGGCGTCTGAGGCGAGATCACGCTCTTGTCCGGTGCATCTCGTTAAATAGCGAGATGGACATCGAAGACCGAGTGGAGGGGGTGCAGATGCCTGGGCAACCCCTTTTGAACAGCGGTTATGCGCGTCGAGCAAACCAGTGGACGCAGGCTTGTCAGGTCCCCCCGCTACCAACGTCGTCGCAGGACAGTGGCCCTTTCCCATTGGGAGGGGCCTCTTGCATGTGTGGCCCGTGACCAGATTGCTGACCAGCGACGTCTCAGTCGTCCCACTCCGTCTCAGGCGGAACGCCGAATTGAGATTCGTGGGACATGTTGCAGCGGGTCGGGACACTCGGGACGCGGTCGTCGGGTCGAAACCCAGCGGTCGCACCTGGGACTTGGCAGTCGGGTCTCTGAGTGCCACCCTCAAGTTGCAGACGAGATAGCGGCGGACGGCGTCATCGTCTTGTCTTCGTAGTCTCAGGTCAGGGACGGTGGCCGCAAGCCGATCGTTGACCAAACAGTAGCGAGGTCAGCCGGAGGGGGTCAGTTCCCCGCGCACGGTCAGCTGACGCATTTGGCCAGGCGCCCACCGAACCGGCCGCGGTCGCCCGCTCGCGACACTGCCCGCACCAAGGGAAGAGCTCACTGCGACTGTCGGCTCAGCTACCGCCGCCCCGGAAGAAAGCCGATCAGTCGCATTGGCGGATCGGTGAGTGGGCCGGTGGACGGACAACGGTTGACGGCGGCGCTCCCTATTCAGCGGGGCGTTGTGGCGGGAACCGTGGTTGAGGAAACGGCAAGAGCCCCGCCGAAGCCAGCGGGGCTCTTGCGCTCGTCAGCGTGTCCTATTTAGCCAGCGCGAAGCCGCTCGTCCACGAGGTCTTGTTGCCAGCCGCGAGGGTCAGCTGGAGGAAACCGAGGGCTTCGAGCTCGTGGGCTCGTTTGAGGGATCCGGCGTCCACCGCGCGCAGCTCACTCGCTTCGATGATCGCGGCGAGGGCAGCCTTGGCCTCGGTGTCATCGCCAGCGATGAGGACGGCGGTTCTCTCCG
>PMJN01000125.1 GCA_003157445.1 Micrococcales bacterium | reverse complement strand
AGCTCAACGAGGAGGCCGACCTGATTGCCGATCGTTGGCACGTCCTGATCGACTACTTTGGTTCTCCCGGTGGCATCTCCGAAGCGTTGCGTGTGTTTCTCGCCCGCGACCTGACTGACGTTCACGATGATGAGCGTTTCCGCCGCGAGGGCGAGGAGCAGGGGATGCGGGTCTGCTGGGTTGATCTCGATGAGGTCCACCAGGCCGTGTTGCGTGGTCAGCTACACAACCCCAGTGCCGTGATCGGTATCCTGACGGCATATGCGGCGCGGGCTCGTGACTGGGCGACGCTCCGATCGCACGATGCTCCCTGGCCGGAGCACCCGGCATACCGTTGAACCTCTTCCGGGGCACGTCCTGGCAGATCTCGCTGCCCCCCGCACTGACCTGGTTACCGGGCCAATCGGCTCCTGATGGTAGGTCACGGTCCAGAGAGAGTCTGGAGGGAGCTTCCCGCAGGATGAAGGGCAACTGGTGACGCGGCTTCCCGCGGCCGCCGCACTACTGGTCTTTGCAAGTGGATGGGAGGATCCATCCGAGGGTGGTCATGTTCGGAAGGCGGAAAGGCCCGCGTGCTCGATGCCGATTGTGTCCTGACGGTGTTTCGCCAACCGGCTACGGGCGAAGGTGATCCCTGGTGTCGACGGTCCACTGGTTGACGTTGACCAGTGCGATGCAGCCCTGCGCCGGGCACTGGCTAAGCCAGATAGGGCTACCGTTCGCGACTCGGTATACGCGGCCTGTCTCGATCGCGCGAAGCAATGTGCCGTCGGCGGGGTAGGCCTGCAGGTGATCCAGCGTGTTCACGGTCCACTGGTCAACGTTGACCAGCCCAACGCATCCATCCACGCATGAGCTGAGCCACAGGGGCGCGCCGCCGGCAACCCGATAGATGCGACCGGTTTCCGCTGTTCGCAGGAAGGCGCCGTCTGCAGGGTTGGCGCGGAGGTGGTCAAGAGTGTCGACGGTCCACTGGTCAACGTTCAGCAGTCCAGCGCACCCGTCGGCGCAGGAGCTGAGCCACAGCGGTGCGCCGCCGACAACCCGATAGACGCGGCCTGTCTCGGCTGCTCGAAGGAACGTGCCGTCGGTCGGCACTGCCGGCAATTGGTCGATTACAGGCTGAGTCGTGTTCGTCAACCCAACGCACCCATCAACGCAGGAGCTGAGCCACAACGGCGCGCGACCTACCATCCGATAGACGCGTCCGTTCTCAACCGCTCGCACGAAGGAGCCGTTGGCGAAGTTTGGTACCGCTGCTGTACCCGCGATCACTACTGAGGTGACTCCCTCAACGATGACATCTCCAGGTCGTGTTGCGCGGATCGTCTTGATGACGGTGTTGTAGTCCGTGGAGATGCAGCCAGCGGTGGTGCCGCCTGTGGAGACGTGGAAGAAGATGGCGGACCCGTAACCCTGTCGGATCGGCTGCGTGTTGTAGTTGATGAGCAGGCCCTGCTGATAGGCCGTGTTGATGTATTTGTACATGGGCTCGTCGGCGGGCCCGCAAACGCCTGTGAAGTAGCGGTTGTAGCTGGCGGCGCCGACGCTCGATCCCCAGCACGAGTTGGGCTGCAGCGTGATGTACCCGTTGGTGGAGCCGGGGTTGCTTTTGCCGAAGGCTGTTCCGAGGGTGAACACTCCTGTCGGCGTCTTCCCGTCACCTTCGCGTTTGGTTCCTGCGGCCGCGAAACCCTGGTAGCCGGTGCGGCCAGTGGATTGCCATGACTGCGAGTATGTGCCGGTGCTGGTTTTGGAGCACTCGGTGATGGAGACGTAGGTGGAACCATATGACGATGCCAACGTCAGCATGACGTGGGCCGGTCGCGAGGCAAGTCCCTGGACACGCCCTGCCGCAATGGTTTCGCAAGACGAGGAAGCGGCATGCGCGGGTGCTGCGACCGGGAACAGGGGCATCGCTGTCGCTGTGATCATTAGTCCGATTGCGAGGACGCGTCCGCCGTGATTGACCATTGGTGACATCTCGTCTCGTTATGAGTTGTTGCGGCGGCGGTGCGTCACCATACAAGCGACGGTACGGCAACTCCTGTTGAAAGCAGATTGGTTTCCAGCCCTGGGCCAGCGTTTCGTGAACTGAAGCGCCGGTGGGTTTCGTGCATCGCGGTCGATGATGGACGGCGAGGTTGGCTATTGACGGTAGGCGATGCTCCAAGCCGAGCAACTCCCTGGAGCGCAGGGGCGCGACGACGATCGGTCTGGATGTCTTCGGGAACTCGGTGGTGGCGCGCACCGTAGGGTGATCGCTCCACTGCGAAGAGAGCTCGGTGCAGATACGCAGGACGCTTTAGCAAGACACCGTCCCCCCGACAAGCGTCCCTGTCGGGCACCCGATAGGTCAACCTCCAATAGTGGCTGCAGCAACGTTGGAGACGTGGACAATCGCAGTACGCCGATCCGTCTTCCGAACGTCTAAGAGAGTGCGTGCTCGCTTCCTCGCGGTGACGTTCTCGGGTACGGCGATGTCGTTTGCTAGATCGTCGTTCGGTTGTGGCGCGCCAGGGTCAGTAACCAGGGGCAGCACGCCTGCCCAGCAGGGAGCGCGAGGTCTTCGGGATCGTCGTCAGGCGGTCCGGTGCCGGCCTTGACCGGCACCTCGTGAAGGTCCATCCGAAGAACCAGCGATCTGCTCGGGTGAGTACTTCATCTCCAGGTCCAGCTCAACGCGCGCACCCAGGACCAGGTTGGTCACCAGTTTGGCTGGCTTGGGCCGGCTCGCCCGTTCGTAGGCCAGCGGATGCGCAGTCGTTGCCCGGTACCCGCCTCGAGGGTCAGTGTTACGGGCCAGCTCGCGGCTGATCGTGGCCGGCGACCGTCCCAAACGCCTGGAGATAAAGCGGATCGACTCACCCCCAGCTCGACCCAATGCGATCTCTCGATCCGCTCGGGAAATGGCATTCCCTCATCGGGAGCTGATCGCCTCGAGCATCCCCGGTGTGGTTCACAGGCGCCCGCCCACGCGCTTCGGGACGGTCACCGACCGGCGCGAAGGCCCACGGACAGTGGTGTCGTCGGGCGGCCGATAAGCCGGGCGAGGTCACCAGTGGTCTCACTGAGCAGGCCGTCGTGGATGTTGCCATCCAGCGCCACGACGAAACCGACTGTGCCGGTGTCCAGGCCGGTCGCGGCGAGGGCAGCCGTGTGCTGCTCAGGGGTGAGCGTTGAGTAGGCCACTGGCGTCCCGAGCACCTGCGCCATCGCGGCTGCGAGCTCCGGGCCATCCCACGCGTGGTCTCCGCCGAGTTCGTATGTCGTGTTCTCATGGCCGGCGGTGGTGAGAACGACGGCGGCGGCATCCGCGAAGTCGGTGCGCGATGCGCTGGCGACCAGGCCGCCTCGAGTGCTGTCGACGTAGGTTCCTGACGCCGCGGCCCCAGTCATCGAGTTGAGGTAGTTCTCGGTGTACCAGTTGTTGCGCAAGATGGTCCATGGGATGTCCGAGTCGCGTAGCGCTTGCTCGGTGGCCTTGTGCTCTGGCGCGAGGATGAGCGCTGAGGTGTCTGCATGGGGGGCACTGGTGTAGACGATGAGGGTGATCCCGTTGCGTGCGGCCGCGGAGATCGCGTTGGCGTGCTGCTGGGTGCGCTGGCCGACCTCGCTGCCGGACACGAGCATCAGGGTGTCGGCGCCGGCGAAGGCCGAGTTCAGGCTCGCGGGGCTCGCGAAGTCGATGACGGCGGTCGCTACCCCCAGACGCGCGACGGCTGCGAGTCGCTCGGCGTTGCGACCGGCCGCGACGATGTCGCCGGGCGCGGTGCCGCGGGCGATGAGCCGCTCGATGATGAGGCGTCCGAGGTGGCCGGTTGCACCGGTGACGACAATAGACTTGGACATGAGGGGTCCCTTCGGTCAGTGCTGGTCATAGGGACAAACCGAGGTCCTGGTTGAGAACTTCCCCTCAGGTGGTACGCACTATAAAGTAAGTACCCGTGACTGAGGATCCGGCACGCGCAATCAGGGCTACCAACGTTTTCGCCGCCAACTGCCCAAGCCGCCGCGTCCTCGACCACGTGACGAGCAAGTGGGGGGTGCTGGTGATCGTCGCCCTCGCGCAGTCACCGATGCGCTGGGGCGCACTCCGACGCCGCATCGAGGGGGTCAGCGAGAAGATGCTCGCGCAGACCCTCCGCACGCTTGAGGCGGACGGCTTCGTCCTGCGGGAGGCTCAGCCGACGATTCCGCCACGGGTCGACTACAGCCTCACCCCCCTTGGACGCGGCCTCGCCGATCGGCTCATACCGCTGGTCACCTGGGTCGGCAACAACGCAGACGAGATCGTCGGGGCACACTGAACCACCTGACCTTCGCCTGCCGCCGGGGACTACCGGCCAACGGCCAGCGGCACAAGTCGTAGATCTCGACCCCTTCGGTCGTCGCAGCGGGAGGATTCGCCTATGCGACTGATCGGCTTTCTTCCTGGGTCGGCGGTAGCTAAGCCGCCGGTCGCCGCGAGCTCTTCCCCTAGTGGGGGCAGTGTCGCGAGCGGGCGACCGCGGCTGGTTCGGTGGGCACCTGGCCGGATGCGTCAGCTGACCGTGTGCAACCCGTCCGCTTCGGCGTGAAGAGCGTGGATCGCAGCCGGACGTCGCCAAGGAAGGGGCCATCTCCACCCTGCACCGATCTTGCTGGAGCGGTACCCTCGAAGCAGTCCCAGTTTGGGGCTACTGCCCTCTCGCACGCGAGAGGAGTTAGGTGGTTCCCGTCATGGGCACCCCCCCACACTCGAACATCGATACTGTTGCCCGCCGCACCGTCAACACCTCTGAGATGCACAACGCGTCCGTAAACGAGGCTGCGGCGATGGAAGGTGAATGCGCGCAAGTACACCTACCTACGGGAAGGATGTGCACGTTGCCATACGGCCATCGTGGGTCGTGCGAGTTCATCTCAGCAGAAGCGGCGGCTCGCTGGCACATTATGAGGCCAGCTGTGGCCGGCAACAGGCCCGGCCAGGGGTAGGAGGCGTCCTCGTGCACCAAGGGACCAACGCGGTCGGCGGACCACCGGGCTGGGCCAGCCGGATGGACTCGAGAGTAGGCAGATAGCAGTGACGGCGGACGCGACCTCGCCGCCACCCCAAAGCTCCAAGCAAGCCGACCCAGCCCTCTGGGTCTTTACTTGGCTGTGCAGCCGAGTCACCATCGCCAAGGTGTGGCCCGAGGAATCCACCGCTCGGGATGCGATAGCGAACCTAGGCGACTAGATGGTCGCGTCGAGGGCGTAGCTGATGAACAGATGGTCGGGGATCGTTCCACGCACACAGGGCCCGGCCGATGCGCCCGGTCATGGTTACCAGTTGACGGCGGCAGGTGTCCCTGGATGGTCATCAGATTCCGGACGGCGCGACCTAGGCCGCGCCGTCATGGTGTCGCGGGGTGCGGGTCTGTCGGATCCGGCGGTTGGGCCAAGACGCCTTCGGGCACGGGACCGGGCTGTGGTCGCAGACCGCAGGCTGGCTGGTCGGCTCTCGGGACTCGGCCGCGGGTGGCGATCCATGACACATCCCTTCCAGCAAGGTCGTGGGCGTCGGCACGTCTGGTCACCAGGAGTGCGACAAGTGCACCAGGCAGTAGCAGAAGCACGACCGTGTCGAGCACCACGGCGAGGCCGAGCACGATCCGGCCGCTGACTTCCAGCCAGATCAGGCCCACCATGACCATGGCCGAGAAGAGGATGCCCGCCTTGCCCGATGCAGTGACTGGGCGCAGGACGCGGTAGGGCTGGTCGAGGCGCTCACCGAGCAGTCGGCCAAGACGCCGCCGGACTGCCACCGCGCCGAGGGCCCCGACCCCGAGCGCCACCAACAGAATTGACACCGCCACGACCCGATGCCCGCCCTTCGGGGCGACGTCGTTCTCCCAACCAAAACCCGAGCCCATCTCCGGGCTGTTCGCCATGAAGTTCGTGAGCAGCAGCTTCGGTGCCAGTAGTGCTGCGACAACCGACGCTGCCCTGGTGGTCCCCAGAAGAAGCATGGCCCAGGTCAGCCCCGAACGCGCACTCACCCGCGGCCGCGGAACGTCCCACGCGATCAGGGCTCCCTCGACCGGCACCTCTTCGAACCTGGGCGCGACGTGCCTGAGTCTGGCCTGGCTGCGAATCCCCTCCGGTCTGATGAACATCGACCAGACAACCATGAGGACGACCATGACGAGGGCGGGTACCTGGCCGGAACCCCCTGGCGGCGACATGATGAAACCAATGAGAAAGGCTGGCCAGGCACCCCCAGGAAGCGGCGCATCGGGTACAAGAACCCGTCGATGTCATCCAGCGCCCAGGATCGGTACGCCAACGGGATGTGGCGGTCGAACATCCGGTAGAGCAGCCAAGTGTGCGGCAGGGGGTGCTCGCGCCACCGCGTCGCCGACCCGCCGCGCACCAGGTCAAACGCGGAGCGCGCATCCAGTCGCTGGGCGCCCGGCCCGGCAAGGTCGACCACCACATCGACTAGCTCGCGGCCCCGTGCCTCACGCCACCGGCGAGGATAAGCGCGCATCCAGCACTCGATGCTCACCACGATCTGTGCTTTCCGCCAAGGTGTCCGCGTTGCCCGCGGGCGACTCGGCCCCGGCCGCCGGCATCATGAACGTGCGAACGCGAGGTGGGCGCCGAGCACAGCTTTGGCCCGATGGGTCAGGGCACGCAGGCGCGCGGTCTCCATCACTAAGGCCGCCGATCCTTGGTCTGTCAGTCGGTAGTAGCGGCGCAGTCTCCCGTCGACGACCTCCTCACCGCTGGCCTCGACCAGGCCAGCCTCGCCCATCCGGTCGAGCAGACCGTAGAGGGTGCCCGCACCGAGTTTGGTCGCGCCGTCGGACAGTTCAAGGACCGCCCCTACGATGCCGTACCCATGCCGTGGCTGTTCGGCCAGCGAGAGCAGGATGAGGTATCCCTTCTCGGTGATCCGTCTTGTCATTTGCGATAAATCGCAAGGCGAACCATGATGTCAAGCGATATCGATCCCGGGACCGAGGCTATGTCCGAGGAGGTTCTCAGGGCACGGACACGACTTCCTTCGAGAGGTTTCGCAATTGGTAATCCTTTCGCCCTTCGACCCAGCCTGGCCGTATTTCGTCGATCGTCCAGCATTGCGCTTGCGCAACGGCGACCGGGCACCGGAAGCGGTGCAGGATCTCGTTTTCGACGCCGTGGCTGACGCCCGCACATAGCTGACTGTCCCGCGCTTCCCTCGCGAGACCGTGACGACTGGGACCTTATGGTCTCTGATGCGATGGTCTCTGATGCGCCAGCCGGTTACCCGCCACGATGACCCTGAGCGGACCCCCTGGACGTCCTGCCGGGGATGTCGTGGATGCTGTTCCTCATGGCGCCTGCCGCCAGCCCCCTATCGCCAGCCCCCTACCGCCGCGCCGAACGGAAACCATGGACCACAAGCATATCAATCCCAGCGACGCCCGCGACGTCCTCGACGCCCGCGAGGTTCTCGGCTACCACAACCACGATGGTGACTGCGAGTGCGACGACTTCAAGCGCAACCTCATAACTGCCATCATCTGCGCTGGCCCCGAGGACCGTGCCCGTCTAGCTCTGGGTTTCCCCAGCTTAGTTGCAGCGATTAAGTCCCAAACCTCCAACCCAGCGAGCATCGAATATCTGGAAGGCATTGCCCGAAGCTACGAACGGCCGTCAGGGCAGGGCCGATGCACTCACTCCACGTAGGGGCCGAGGCGCCCTGCCCAAGATGTTCGACCTCAGCGGCATAGAAGGATCACCGGGCATAACCCTGGTGAGCGTCCGCACGTCGGCTATGAGAATGAGCGCCGGTCGGCGAATCTTGGGCCAACGGCACATGTTCCCGCCGATCACCGCCACGGCCGAGCCGGGCGGGGTCGTAGGCCTTGCCACTGCGCATGAGAGCCCAAGCTAGTCGGTGGGCGCGGTGCCGGACGCGATCGCGGCCTTCAACGGCTCCATTCGTGAGCCACCGGGTCCGGCTGCCTCTCCGCTCACCCCGTCAGCTCAGCACGCCGGCGAGCCCGTGGTGGACTTTGAGACGGTCCGGATCCGAAAGGACGGCACCGAGATACAGGTCTCCATGAGCTCATCACCTATCCGCGATGCCAATGGCGACTTCAGGCGGGTCCTGAACGGGCAGATTCGCCGTATGCCCTGCGCGCAGTATTCACCGGGACAGGGCGGGCGCCAAGCGGAGCACCGCCCATCTGATGACTTTGGAAGTGAGACGCCTCGACCGTGGACTCGACCTCTTGTCAATGTCCGAGGTCGCATGGTCAACGAGTAAGTACTGACCGACCTGATCGCCGACTCGTGGCGTCTACGGGCCCGGACAAAGTTGGTCGAGGAGCTGGACGACCGGCAGCTGACGACCGGTAGCTGGAGTGCCACGGACCGGTTCGGAGGGGGCGGGTCTGTCTCCGTAGGATGTGGGTGCTATCCCCGCAGATCCAGAGCGGAACCAGCCCCAACCAACGAACTGAGGACATCACCGTGCTTCGCACTCATGAGGCCGGCACCTTGCGCGCCGACCACATCTCGCAGACCGTCACCTTGACCGGGTGGGTTGCCCGTCGGCGCGATCACGGTGGGGTGGCCTTCCTGGACTTACGAGACGCGTCGGGGGTGGCCCAGGTGGTCGTTCGTGACGAGATCCTTGCCCAGGGCGGGGCCCACGACCTGCGCAACGAATACTGCGTCAGGGTCAGTGGCGAGGTTCGTGCGCGCCCAGAGGGCAACGCCAACAACGAACTGCCCACCGGAGAGATCGAACTGGTTGCCACCGTGCTCGAGGTCCTGAGCCCCGCGGCCCCGCTGCCGTTCCAGATCGACGAGCGGGTTACCGTCGGCGAGGAGGCCCGGCTCAAGTATCGGTATCTCGACCTTCGCCGCCCGGGTCCGGCTGCTGCCATTCGCTTGCGT
>PMJN01000464.1:7636-8032 GCA_003157445.1 Micrococcales bacterium | reverse complement strand
GTCACATCACAGTGCACCGGCGCCGCTGGGCGTCAACGAAGGCGTCGGACCGACCGTTGCTCACTGGGAGGAGTGGGCCGCGCGCTGCGACTACAGCGGGCCTTACCGCGATGCCATGGTGCGCTCCCTGCTCGTCCTGCGGCTGCTGACTGACCGCGAGACCGGGGGCATCGTGGCCGCTCCAACCACCTCACTACCGGAGCAGTTCGGTGGCCCTCGCAACTGGGACTACCGCTATTGCTGGCTTCGTGATGCTTCGCTGACCCTTGAGGCACTGCTGCGATCTGGCTACCAGGACGAGACCACGCTGTGGCGAAACTGGCTTCTGCGTGCGGTTGCCGGGGACCCGGAGGACATGCAGATCATGTATGCCGTCGACGGGTCCCGAAACCTGCC
>PMJN01000464.1:0-7609 GCA_003157445.1 Micrococcales bacterium | reverse complement strand
TCAGGAACCTGTGTGAGCACTGGACGGAACCGGACAACGGGTTGTGGGAGTTCCGCAACCAGTTGCGCTATTTCACGCACTCGCGAGTCATGGTGTGGGTGGCCTTCGACCGGGCCATCAAGGCTGTCGAGCAGCAGTGGCTGCAGGGCCCGGTCCAGAAATGGCGCGAGCTGCGGAGCAAGGTGTACGCGGAGGTGATGTCCCGCGGCTACAACGAGGAGAAGGGCTGCTTCACCCAGCACTACGACACCACCGAGGTCGACGCCTCACTTCTCCTACTGCCCAGCGTCGGGTTCCTGCCCGCAGACGACCCCCGGTTCCTCGGCACGGTTCGCGCCGTCGAACAGGAGCTGCTTCACGACGGCTTGGTGCTGCGCTACCGCACGGTGACCGGACTGGATGGGTTGCCCGGGGATGAGCATCCCTTCCTGGCCTGTTCCTTCTGGCTGGTCTCTGCCTACGCCATGACCGGACGCCTCCGGGACGGGCACGCCCTCATGCGCCGGCTCGTGGCCTTGGCCAATGATGTCGGTCTGTTGTCCGAGGAGTACGACCCGGTCGAGAACCGCATGGCCGGCAACTTCCCGCAGGCCTTCTCACACCTGGCGTTGATCGGCGCCGCCCACGCGCTCCAGGACGCTGAGAGAGCGCTCTCGGAGAACTCGCTCTCTGAGAACTCCCCCTCCGAGCGGACGGCATCCTTTTGACATCCTCCCGGCGATTAGCGACCAGGATTCCAACTGCTACCCGACGGCAACATGTACAGGTTCGCGCTTCACAGACAGGGCCAGAACTCCCAAGTCGCCGCGCGCGGCCGCGCCATAGCCCTGCCGCGGTTCACTGCTGGTACTGCCAAACAGTGCCGGGCTTGCGTATCACCCAACAGGATTGAACGTACAACCCTTCCGCCGACAGGCGGAAGGGTTTCCTCCCGGCCCGCAACGGCCGGGTTTGCACCCTAGGAGAAACCCGATGACTGCGTCTTCACACCTCAGCGACAATCTTGCGCTGCTGGCCCACGAGACCAGCTCGCTGATCGCAACGGCGCGGGCTCTGGACGACCAAAGCGTCAGGGCCGCCAGCCGGTGCCAGGGGTGGACCCGTGCTCACGTGCTCTCACACCTTTCCCGAAACGCCGACGCGTTGGGCAACCTGGCCAGCTGGGCCATCACGGGCACACCTGTTGCGATGTACGAGTCGCCACAGGCACGCGACGCTGATATCGAGGCTGGGTCCACACGTAGCGCGCAGGATATCTTCACCGACCTCAAGGAGTCTGCAGCTCGGTTCGCCTCAGCCGCACCAGGCCTGGCCGGCCCACCGGAGAACGTCGAGGTCCAGATGCGAGCCGGGCGCAGAGTGCTCGGCGGCCAACTGCCGACGCTGCGGCTGCTGGAGGTCGTGTTCCATCACGTCGACTTGAACGCTGGCTACACTTTCGCCGATGCTGACCCCGAGTTCGTCAGACGGTCGATCAGCAATGCCATCCACCGGATGAAGACCAACGCTCAGGAGCCCTCGATCTTGCTACGCAGCCATGAGGGTGACTCGTGGTCGGTGGGTGAGGGCACCTTGGAGGTCAACGGGACCAACGCCACGCTGTTGCTCTGGCTCGCGCGAGGCGATGCCAGCGGCGTCACCAGCCAGGAGACCCTACCCGTACTGCCTGCCTGGGGTTGACGGTGGTGAGGGCATGCGGCCAGTGCCAAGATGTGGCCCATGACCTACACCGGCGATGTACTTTCTGGCGGTCCCAGCGATCGGCGTGACCTGCCTGCGTTAACGATCCGCAAGGCGAGCGTCGGAACGATGGCGAACAACGTCTACCTCCTGACGTGCACCCGCACGGGCGCGCAGCTGCTCGTAGACGCCGCGGACGATGCGTCGCGGATCATATCCCTGGTGCACGAGGGCGGCGGCGCCCTGAACATCATCGTGACCACACATCAGCACTGGGACCACCATCGTGCGCTCGCCCAGGTTGCGGCTACGACAAAGGCCATGACCGCGGCAGGGTCGGCCGATGCAGACGCACTGCCAGTGGCACCCACCCGACGGCTGTCACACGGCGACACCCTCCAGTTCGGTGACATCACCCTGGACGTCATCGGCCTGCGTGGGCACACACCGGGATCTGTGGCATTGGCCTACCACGATCCGCAGGGGCACACTCACCTCTGGAGCGGCGACTCTCTGTTTCCAGGTGGTGTGGGCAATGTCGAGAAAGATCCCGTGCGTTTCGCCTCATTGCTCGGTGATGTGCAGACCCGGATCTTTGACGTCTATAACGATGACACCTGGATCTACCCAGGCCATGGGGCGGACACCACGATCGGCGCCGAACGCCCCCATATACAGCAGTGGCGCGAACGAGGCTGGTAGGTGGGACAGGCCGATACCCCGCGTTGCCGATGGGCGCTGCGCCGGCCCTGTTTGCACCCACTTCATCGAGCACCGCCCACAACAGCAGTGATTACGTCGCACCCCCCTGCGCCGCACTGGCCGGATGGGTCGCCGCAGCAGCTGCACCCCGACCTGACGGTGGACGACCTCGTCGCGTGCGCACCGAAGAGCGCTCGCCCTGGGCGCCACTGCGCTCTCGCCGGCCACCCCACCCGAACCCGACCAGACCAGCGGTTTCAGGTCTGTGCGGACAGGGCCGGTCATCCATTCTGCCTATGTCGCTGACCGTTGCGGGCCCGGCCAGCAGTGCGGTTTCCTCCCGCCCTCAACGCGGGCCTCTTGTGCCGATCGCAACAGCAGCCCATGATGACCAGTCCGACTTGATCCAGAGCTGACCGACGGTGCACCAACAAGCAGCTGGTGAAGGCGAAACCGAACCGCCCAACCCACCTTCGTCGCACTGCGATCCTGCATATCCTCTGGCCCCTCAACCGCACCGGGCCGGGACCTCTTCGCACCCTGATCCTGCGGCGGGCCGGCGGACATGTGACGATGTCGAGCGTGGACGACCACATGTACGTCACTGTTCCCGTCACCGCGCTTTGGGCAAGCCCTACCGCCTCCCGAGACGTTGACAGGTGGGCGGTTGCGCCACTGCCCGATGTGATCGCATGGCTGGCTGACCTGGACACAGCCGGGGCACGCCAGGGCCTGCACGGCCGGGTGCTCACCCAGCTCGAGTGCTGCGAGCCCGTACTCATCACCGGCGATGGTGGCCGGCGGTCGCCAGGAGCCGCCGAGCAGCGCTGGCTCCGGGTCGTTGCGCCGATGCAGCCCAGCGGCCTGGATGGACGGGGTTACCCCGGATGGGTGCGCACCGAGCACATCGGCGAAATCATCCCCAACTGCCCATCCCCCACCAGCGCGTCCCACCCCCTACAGACTGCACCACAGGCCCAGGCCTTCATCGCAGCGGCCCGCAAGCACCTAGGCGTGCCCTACCTGTGGGGCGGGTTGTGCGACGTGGGACTGGACTGCTCGGGTCTGGTTCACCTGAGCCTGCGCCGAATTGGCGTGCTCGTCCCCCGAGACGCCGACGACCAGTACGACGCGTGCGAGCACATCCCTGCCGACCAGGCCCGGCCCGGCGACCTCTACTTCTTCGCCCGCCACGGCCGACGCCCTCATCACGTGGGCATCGTCACTGGGCCCGGCCGCATGCTTCACGCCCCACAAACGGATTCGATGGTAATCGAGGAAGAGCTCACCGCGCCACGGAGAGTCACCCTCATAGGGGCCGGACGGCTGCCTCTGGCGCCCTCCACCACTGGGAGCACCGGGTGACCCGTCGAGTCCCGGCACCCCTGCTGGTGCTGGCGGCCGTCGTCTCGGTCCAGTTCGGTGGGGCGATGGCGGCCACGCTGATCCCGTTGGTAGGGGTGTTCGGGTCTGTGACGTTGCGGCTGACCATCGCGGCCACCGTCCTGCTGGTCATCGTTCGGCCCCGGATACGAGGTCGGACCACTTCGGACTGGCTGGTGGTCGCCGCGTTCGGCACGATCCTGGCGACGATGAATCTCTTCTTCTACGGTGCGCTGGCCCGGATACCCATCGGGGTGACGGTCACCATCGAGTTCATCGGTCCGCTGATGCTGGCAACGATCCTGTCTCACCGTCGCAAGGATTTGCTCGCCGTCGCCGGCGCAGGCCTGGGCGTCACCCTAATTTCCGGTATCAGCAGCACACCATGGGCGAGCATCGACCTGGCCGGTCTGGGACTAGCCCTGGCGGCGGGCGCGGCGTGGGCGGGGTACATCGTCTTCAGCGCTCGCACGGGGGCGAGGTTCGCCCAGCTGGACGGGCTAGCCATCGCCATGACCATCGCGGCCGCCCTGGTCACCCCAGTCGGAGTGATCACCGCAGGTTCGGCGATGTGGACCCCTGACGCGCTCAGGAGGGGTGCCACCATCGCTGTGCTGTCCTCGGTTCTGCCCTACTCACTGGAGCTGATCGCCTTGCGGCGGCTAGCCCCCCACTTGTTCGGTATCCTTCTCAGCCTCGAACCGGCGGTGGCCGCCCTGGCCGGGCTCATCGTGCTAGGCCAACAGCTCAGCGTGCCGCAGCTGCTCGGGATGGCATTGGTCGTTGCGGCCAGTGGACTGGTGATGGGCAGCAAGCCTGTGCCTCCCATGCCTGAGGCGCTGGTGGAGACGACCAACCAATAGCATCCGTCGCCCGCCACGACCAAGTCCGGGTCAATGCTCATCCACCGTTGGTGAGGCTGGCAGTGGCCGCGTTGTCCTTGCGGCTCTTGAGCAGGCTCGCGATCGTCGTAACGGCCAGGATGGCGACGATGACCGTGAGCGACTGACCAATCGAGATATCCGGGACGCCCGGCAGGGGGTGGCCACCGTTGATGAACGGCAGCGTGTTGACGTGGCCCGCGTGCAGGATCAGTTTGACGCCGATGAACGAGAGCATGACAGCCAGGCCGATCCAGAGAAAGACCAGGCGCCTGAGCAGACCGCCGATAAGGAAGTAGAGCTGGCGCAGGCCCATCAGGGCGAAGATGTTGGCGGTCAGCACCAGGAAAGGCTCCTGGGTCAGGCCGAAGATCGCAGGAATTGAGTCCAGGGCGAAGAGGAGGTCTGTGGTGCCCAGGGCCAGGATGACCAGGAACATCGGGGTGATGACACGGCCTCGGTTGGACCTGATGAACACCTTGGTGCCGTGCCACTGGTTGGTTGCCGGGAATCGGGCCTTGACCCACTTCAGCAAGCGGTTCTCATCGAACCCGTCGTCCTGGCCGCAGCCTTCCCTGACCAGCCGGACTGCGGTGTAGACGAGGAATGCGCCAAAGATGTAAAAGAACCAGGAGAACTCGTTGATGGCTACGGCACCGACCGCGATGAAGACTGCGCGCAGGGTCAGTGCGATGACGATTCCAGCCAGCAACGCCGTCTGCTGAAGTTTTTGGGGGACACCGAACTTGGCCATGATGATCAAGAACACGAAGAGGTTGTCGATGCTCAGGCTGTACTCGGTCAGCCAGCCGGCGTAGAACTGGCCGGCGTAGTCAGCCCCGCAGAAGTGCCACACACCCACGCCAAACAGAACTGCGAGACTCACGTACATAGCCAGATAGCGCCCAGCTTCGGCCATCGACGGGACATGAGGCCGGCGACCGATGACAAGAATGTCCAAGAGCAGGAGCGCCACGGTCAGGGCGATCGTGAGGATCCAGACCCACATGGGAACGTTCATCGGGCACGCCTTCCGGTCACGGTGCATCAGCAAGTGGCCGAAGGTCTCTCCCGCCCTGATGGCGGACCAGCTCCCCGGGAACAGTCAGGCCGAGGCCGCTGATCCGTGTTGACGAGGACGCCGCGTGGGGATACTCCCCTCCGTGCTACGAACTGTATCCCAGACTTCGTCGGCCACCCCTAGTTCCTCTGCTATGTCCAACCTTGTTCGCGCACCGAAGGTAGCAGCGATGTAGGCAGGAGCAGGGCTCAACGGGTCGCCTCGTTCATCTGACGCAGCTCCTTCTTGAGGTCGCCCAGCTCATCGCGCAGCCGGGCGGCCAGCTCGAAGTGCAGGTCGGAGGCTGCTTGGTGCATCTGTACCGTGAGCTCCTGGATGAGATTGGCCAGGTCGGCTGCCGGCATCTCGGCCAGTCGCCCGCTGGACACTGCGACATCGGCGACCAAGGCGCCACGTCCGCCAGCGCCACCGCGAGCCTTGCCGCGCGACTGGGATCGACCACTGCCCAGCAGTGCCTCGGTGTCGGCGTCCTCGCGCTCGAGCAGGTCGGTGATGTCCGCGATCTTCTTTCGCAGGGGTTGCGGGTCGAGACCTCTTTCCAGGTTGTAGGCCACCTGGATGGCGCGCCGCCGAGTTGTCTCGTCGATGGCTTGTTCCATCGAGGGTGTCACCTTGTCGGCATACATGTGGACCTCGCCGGAGACGTTACGAGCGGCACGCCCGATGGTCTGGATCAGGCTGCGNNCCCCATCCGCAGCTCACGCAGCAGTTCCACGCGCCGTAGCGTGTCGACCTCCGAGTGCAGGTAGCGAACCCTCACGCCCTTGTCCAGCAGGTAGTCGGTCAGATCCTCGGCCATCTTCTTGGTCAACGTCGTGACCAGAACCCGTTCGTGTTTGGCCGTACGTTCGCCGATCTCGTGCAACAGGTCGTCGATCTGGCCCTTGGTCGGCTTGAGAACGATCTGGGGGTCGACCAACCCGGTCGGTCGGATGATCTGCTCGACCACACCGTCGCCCTTGGCCAGCTCATATGTTCCCGGGGTCGCCGACATGTAGACCGTCTGTCCGGTCCGGCCCAGGAACTCGTCCCAGCGCAACGGCCTGTTGTCCATCGCGCTGGGCAACCGGAAGCCGAAGTCAACCAGGTTGCGTTTGCGGGACATGTCACCCTCGTACATGGCGCCGATCTGAGGCACGGTGACGTGCGACTCGTCGATGACCAACAGGAAGTCCTCGGGGAAGTAGTCGAGCAGACAGTTGGGCGCAGATCCGCGCGCGCGACCATCGATGTGCAATGAATAGTTCTCGATTCCAGAGCATGAGCCGACCTGACGCATCATCTCCAGATCGTAGGTGGTGCGCATTCGCAGCCGTTGCGCCTCGAGCAGCTTGCCCTGCTTCTCGAACGCGGCCAGCTGCTGCTCAAGCTCGGCCTCGATACCGCGGACCGCCCGCTCCATCCGTTCAGGACCGGCGACGTAGTGGGTCGCGGGGAAGACGTACATCTCCTCTTCCTCGCGCACAATCTCACCGGTGAGCGGGTGCAGGGTGTAAATCCGCTCGACCTCGTCGCCGAAGAACTCGATCCGGATGGCAAGCTGCTCATACACCGGGATGATCTCCACGGTGTCACCGCGCACGCGAAAGGTGCCACGGGTGAATGCAATGTCGTTGCGGGTGTACTGCATCTGGACGAACTGGCGTAGCAGGTCGTCGCGCACAATCTGTGTGCCCACCTTCAGCCGCACCATCCGGTCGACGTACTCCTGCGGGGTGCCCAGCCCATAGATGCAGGACACCGAGGCCACTACGATGACGTCACGCCTGGTCAGCAACGAGTTGGTGGCGCTGTGCCGCAGCCGCTCCACCTCGTCGTTGATCGAGGAGTCCTTCTCGATGTAGGTGTCAGTCTGAGCGATGTACGCCTCGGGCTGGTAGTA
>PMJN01000431.1 GCA_003157445.1 Micrococcales bacterium | reverse complement strand
CGCCGCCGATGTCGAGTGGCTGCACCTACTGCTGGGCGACTGGCAGCTGTTGTCGGACCTGAGCTTTGCCGATCTGGTCCTGTGGGTTCCTGCCGCCGCGGGTAGCTGGTACGCGGCGGCCCACATCCGGCCCACAACGGGGCCAATGGTCTTCTTCGACGACGTCGTGGGCCGACGCGTGGACCGGGGACGCCGCCCGCTGTTGGACCGGGCTTTCAGCGAAATGAGAACAGTGCGCGGACGCGACCCCGAGTGGAGCGACGACATGCCCATTCGTGAGGAAGCCATCCCGGTAGTCAGCGAGGGACGCGCGCTGGCGGTACTCACCCGGCATACCAACCTAGCGACGTTGCGTACTCCCAGCCGCCTGGAGCTCACCTATCTGGCCAGCGCTGATGCTCTCGCGCGGATGATCGGGGCAGGAGAGTTTCCCACAATGGGTGCCCCTACGGGCCAACGTCGGGGTGCGCCGCGGGTCGGCGACGGGGTGATCCGCCTCGATGCCGACGGCACCGTGAACTACGCGAGCCCCAATGCCATCTCGGCCATCCATCGCCTNNGGGCATGTGGGTGACGTCGTCGGGACCTCCCTGACCCAGATCGTCACCGAGGTGCTGCGTGACGAAGAACCCGTCGACGAGAAACTGGCGCTAGTGGTTACCGGGCGGGCGCCGTGGCGCACCGAGGTAGAGTCTCGGGGGGCGAGCGTGTCCCTGCGTGCAATCCCGCTGACCGAGGCGGGTCAACGAATCGGTGCGATCCTGCTCCTGCGCGACGTCAGCGAGCTTCGCCGCCGCGAACGCGAGCTGCTCACCAGGGACGCGACGATTCGTGAGATCCACCATCGCGTCAAGAACAACCTGCAGACGGTGGCGGCTCTGCTCCGGATGCAGTCACGCAGGCTTCCCGATAGTGAGGCGCGGGTTGCTCTTGATGAGGCGGTGCGCCGGGTTGGCACTATCGCCTTGGTCCACGAGACCCTGAGCCAGGGTTTCGACGAGACGGTCGACTTCGATGAGATCGTGGCAAGAGGGCTGGCTGACATGGTCGAGGTTGCCACTCGAGATGTGCCGGTGCGGGCCGAACGGACAGGCTCTTTCGGGCGGTTGAGGTCAGAGGATGCCACAGCGCTCGCGATGGTGGTCACCGAACTGGTGAGTAATGCGATCAAGCACGGGCTGGCCCGAACTGGAGGAATTGTCAGCGTCGGGGCGGTGCGAAGTCGCAACCAGCACGACGAGCTCTTGACCGTGACGGTCACCGATGACGGGTCAGGCCTGCCGGATGGGTTCGATCCGGCCGGCTCCAGCCTGGGCACCCAGATCGTCACGTCGCTGGTTCAGGAGTTGCGAGGGCGAATAACCTGGGGCAGCGCGAAGCCGCACGGAACCACTGTGCGGTTCGTCGCGCGGCTTCGGTCAATCAAGTCCGTCAAGTCCGTCAAGGACGGGGTGTAGCTAGCCGGCGCGACGGGCCCGGGCATTGCGACGTTTGAGGGCACGGCGTTCGTCCTCGGACAGGCCGCCCCAGACTCCGGCGTCCTGGCCGGACTCGATGGCCCATTTCAGGCAGGTCTCAACGACGTCACAACGTCGGCACACGGCTTTGGCTTCTTCTATCTGGAGAAGGGCGGGGCCGGTGTTTCCGATGGGGAAAAACAGCTCGGGGTCCTCGTCCAGGCAGGCAGCGCGGTTGCGCCAGGTCATCAGATTGGACTCCTTGAATAAGCGGGTTGGGGTATCGGGTCACGCGGGTCAGTCAGCAGCGACTCGGACTGCGTCGCTGGGTTATGCATGGCTTGTGGTTGTTATGCAGCAATTAGCCCCTAAGTATGAGAATCGTACTCACGAACCGTCGCCGGCGCGCGTCCAGCTCCGAAGAGCTGAACGAGCGTTCACCTGAACGACCTTGCGGCTCCAGTGTCCAAGTCTCACAGATGCGATCCTGTTCCGACTAGTAATTCGGGATTATATGCGGCGTACGTCTTGACAAGTTTGTCACATGCGTCAAGGGGGGGCAGACTCTCGCGTTCTGGCGGCCCGATAGCCTGAGTTCTTCTGCGGCCTGGCGGAGCCAATGACAGCCACGCGGATCACTTCAGGTATGACGATGTGGTGGTTTACGCCCGTTATCCACACCCTGTGGATGGACCGCAGGGGACGACCGGGACAAGCGTCAGCTTGGCACGTTACCGGCACTGCCGGACCTGGGTGAGGCGACCAAGGGCTGCACGTGAAATGCGGCGATGAACGTGAAGAGTGATCGACGACGCACCCTGTAACCGGAGTCATCAGTTCGCCCTAGGGTGCAAACCCGGTCGTTCAGGGCCGGGAGGAAACCCTTCCGGGCCTCGGTGGAGGGCTGCAGGTTCAGCTGTGGGCGGCGATAACCAAATCTGTTGTGCCTTTTGTCGTAGCAGGGCCGGCAGTGAACCGCGGCAGGCCCTGGCACGGCAGCGCGTGCAGCCTTGGGAGTTTTGGACCCTGCCGGTGAAGCGCGAACCTCAACATGTTGCCTGCCTAGCAGTTGGAATCCTGGTCATTCATGGCTGGGAGGATGTCAAACTCACTGTCCAGTCATGTCACGGTCTGGGCTGCACCCGCAGTCGCGTAGTCTCACTGTTGATGGCTGTTGACTTTGCACTAGAGCTCAAGGACCTTCGCGCGACCATGGAGTCTGTGCGGCAGGTGACCGATCTGGACTCTCTGCGCACCAAGATCACCGAGCTTGAGGAGCAATCCGGGGCACCTGACCTGTGGGACGACCCGGAGACAGCGCAGGAGGTCACCAGCCGTCTGTCGCGCGCCAACTCCGAACTCGAGCGGATCACTGGGCTGGACAATCGCATCGACGACCTCGAGCTGATGGTCCAGCTCGGCACCGAGGAGTCCGACGCCGACACAATGACGGACGCCGAGAAGGAGCTGACCAGCCTGAAGAAGGCCGTTGGTGAGCTTGAGGTCCAGACGCTGCTCAACGGTGAGTGGGACAAGCGTGAGGCCGTGATATCGATCCGGTCGGGCGCTGGCGGCGTGGACGCAGCCGACTTCGCTGAGATGCTGATGCGAATGTACCTGCGGTGGGCGGAGCGGCACGGCTACCCGGTCACGGTGCTCGACACGTCATATGCCGAGGAGGCTGGCCTGAAGTCGGCCACCTTCGAGGTCAAGGTGCCCTATGCGTACGGCACTCTCTCTGTCGAGGCGGGCACCCATCGTCTGGTGCGCATCTCGCCCTTTGACAACCAGGGTCGTCGACAGACCTCGTTCGC
The DNA here is from genome assembly GCA_003157445.1 of Micrococcales bacterium. GTDB lineage: Bacteria > Actinomycetota > Actinomycetes > Actinomycetales > Dermatophilaceae > UBA4719. Next base: position 2,640 of record PMJN01000431.1, on the reverse strand, counting down.
TGCCGTCGAGGTCATTCCGCTGATCGAGCCGACGGACAGCATCGAGATCCCGGACAATGACATCAAGGTCGATGTATTCCGCTCCAGTGGCCCCGGTGGTCAGTCGGTCAACACCACGGACTCGGCCGTCCGGATGACCCACCTGCCCACCGGCATCGTCGTCTCAATGCAGAACGAGAAGTCACAGATTCAGAACCGGGCCGCTGCACTGCGCGTTCTGAAGTCCCGGCTGCTGCTACAGCGTCAGGCCGAGGAGCATGCGCAGAAGAAAGCCATGGCCGGCGACGTCAAGGCGAGTTGGGGGGACCAGATGCGCTCCTATGTGCTGAACCCGTACCAGATGGTCAAGGACCTGCGCACCGAGTACGAGGTTGGCAATACTAGCGGTGTGTTCGACGGTGACATCGACGGCTTCATCGAGGCCGGGATCCGTTGGAAACGAAGCGCCGAGCGCGACGAGGCATAGCGCCGCGACGCCGGGGGGATCGCGGAGCCAGCAAACCCATCCGCCCCGGGCATCGGCTATGTCGAAAGAGGGCTGCCGATCAACTTCGTCACGACTGCGGATCTTGGACGCTCACGCGCTGGCTCGTGGGGATCGCCGCCGGACTGGCGACCATGAGCGCATGGGTCACCATTGCGTCGATATCTGAAGGTCTAGACGCCGGGCATGTGTCACGGGGGGCCAGATGGTCGCTTACTGCGGCACGAGAGCGTTATCGACTGGTTTGAGGCCCGTGAGGACGGCGTCCCGTTCAACCCGCGCCTCTGGTTGTGACCAGCAGGTAGCGTTGGGCCCTTAGTCGCACGCCATCGTCTGATCTTCGCGTGACGGGCGAGTGTGGCTGGCTCAGGCGCGCGGCGCTGAGGTGACTTGACGAAGGGATGATGGCTGTGGCCAAGGAGAAGGGTCTGAAGGTCGTTGCGCGCAATCGCAAGGCCTATCACGACTACCTCATCGAGGACACCTTTGAGGCGGGTATGGTCCTTAGCGGCACCGAGGTCAAGGCGCTTCGTGCTGGCAGGGCCTCCCTGGTTGACGGGTTCGCCACTGTGCGCGACGGAGAAATCTGGCTCGAGGGAGTTCACATCCCTGAGTACACCGAGGCCACCTGGAACAACCACACGCCTCGTCGTCGGCGCAAGCTGCTCCTGAACAAGGCGGAGATCGTCAAGCTCATCCAGAAGGACAAGGAGAGTGGTTACACCATCGTGCCGCTGTCGATGTACTTCAAGGATGGCTACGCGAAGGTCGAGATCGCCCTTGCCAAGGGCAAGCGGACCTATGACAAGCGACAAACGCTGCGTGCACAGCAGGATGAGCGCGAAGCTCAACGAGCGGTGTCGGCTCGGCGGCAGCGGTGATGGAGCTCGACTCAGGCAACGACGATCAGGAGCTCACAGCCCTCGACCTGCTGCTGTGCGCCGATGGCAAGGCGCTGGACCGTGCCGCAGACCGGGCTGGTGATTGAAGCTTCCATTTCCATGGCGTCGATCGTGGCGATGGCCCTGCGGCGCTGACCTGTTGGCCGACGTCGACCGGCAGCGAGACGACACCCGCCAGCGGCGGCGCAATCTGGCCCGGCTGTGAAGTGTCGGATCTTTCGGCCTGGCGCACGTCGACCGCGATCAACTCGTCGCGGAACTGCACCGGGCGGGGCTGACCGTTGACGGTGCACATGTGTGTGCGTAAGCCGCGTTCGTCAGCGTCGCTGACTGACTGCACCACCAGGAGAAGATGCTTACCAGGTTCGAGGATGACCTCGTACTCGGTGCGACGTCCAGAGCGTGCAAGAAGTCGCTGGTGCTGAGCACTGACAGGTCGGACTTGGAAATTCGGGAGCTGGCAAAGTACTTGCTCGGTCCAGGGGATCAGCAGGCGGTTCACTGTGTTTCGAGGATCTGTAGCCAAGACTGCAGCGTCCTCAGAGCTGAGCTTGCTGACCGGCCCGTGGGTATTGCGGCCCTGAAGAGCCCTCGCACTGAACCGTTCCGGCCAACCTCCGGGCGGGTCGCCCACCTGCCCATTTTGTGTAACCCGGGTAGATTGCGTCCGCTTCTGCCTCGACCACAACCCGTGTGACCTCCGCTGGGTCGAGGTAGTTGCAGGCAGGATGTCCTGCAGTTCCGATCTCGTGGCCTCATCGGCCTTCAGAACGTGTTCGCTCTTGCGGTCCTCGTGGGGGAAACGGCGACGCTCTGGGCACCCCGTTCGGTTGAAGCACGGAAGGCCCTCGCCGCGATTGGCGACGAGCACTTTGTGCAACATCGGCGCCTGCAATGGGGCGAGCCCATGACACGGAGTTACACAGGGAAGCGAACTGTATGACGGGCGCTCGGGTGAGCAACAGGTCGTTTCACCTTCGCCGACATCAGAGACGGATGAGCATCTTGCCGGTGTTGGCACCGGCCAGCAGATCTCGGAAACCGTTGACGGCATTATCGATTCCATCGACCAGAGTTTCGCGCCAAACGAGCTTGCCCTCGGCCAGCCATTGTCCGACCTCGGCCTCGAACTGTGGACGAAGGTCGGCGTGATCGAAGACGATGAAGCCACGCAAGGTCAGGCGTTTGCCGATGATCATCGCAATATTTCTGGGCCCTGGGGCCGGCGAGGTGGCGATGTAGCCTGAGATCATC
>PMJN01000361.1 GCA_003157445.1 Micrococcales bacterium | reverse complement strand
GTGTATCAACTTCGCAGTCGTCCCGAACTCCTCGGCGCTCGTAATAAGCCTTGCCTTGATCACAGTGGTGGCACTTGTCGCGTTCGTCCTTCGGCAACAGCGGGCCCCCAGCCCGCTGTTCGACCTACGCGTCGCGGCCCGCAGGACATTCTGGGTGGCTGCCATGGCCGGCATCATCGTGTTCGGCTCACTGATGGGCGCGATGTTCATTGGTCAGCAGTTCCTGCAGAACGTGCTGACCTACGGCACCGAGCAGGCCGGCGCGGCGATCCTGCCCGCCCCGATCCTGATGGTGCTGGTCGCGCCACGTTCGGCGAAGATGGTTGAGTCCCGAGGTTCGAGACCGACCCTGCTGTTGGGTTACGCGTTCGTCGCACTGGGTTTCGTGGTGATGCTCCTGCTGTGGCACGAGGGCTCCGCATACTGGGAGGTCGGCCTGGGGTACGCGTTGGTGGGGATCGGTGTGGGATTCGCCGCAACACCAGCCGCGCGCTCTCTGACCGGATCCGTGCCCCCCACCAGGGTGGGGATGGCCTCAGGCACCGCAGACCTGCAGCGGGACCTGGGTGGGGCTCTCATGCAGTCGATCTTGGGGGCGCTGCTCACGGCCGGTTATGCGGTCGCGTTCGGCGCCGCAATCGCCGCCTCACCCAACCAGAACCAGATCACGGCGGCGACACAGTCCGAGCTGACCAAGTCCTTCGACAGCGCGTCCGCGGTCGCCGCCCAGTACCCGAAGTACTCCCAGGCAATCATCTCCGCCGCCAAGACCTCGTTCCTGAAGGGCGACAGATGGGCTTACACCGCCGGCCTGGTCGCGGTCTTGTTCGGCACCTACCTGGTCTTCGCCTTCTTTCCCAGAAGGGACGAGGAGATCACCCTCCTCGAGGGCTACCGGAAGAGCGACACGCTCGGTGCCTCGGCAGCCGGCGAGCAATAGCAGCACAGGCCTGTTCCCGCATAGCCTGGCTTCTGCAGTTCCGTGTTACCCGGCGCCCGCGCGGCGCCAGAGCTGACACGACCTGATCGGGCCCCAGAGCACCAAACGCGATGCCAACCGCCAGGACCGCCCCGACCTGGACGGGTTCACAAAGCGCCGGAGATGGCGCTGCCCCACCGGTCGGCGAGCGCGGTGTAGGCACCGACGATTTCTGAGCACCGGACGCGGTCCTCAAGCTCACGCGAGGAGGCCCAGGGTGCGCACCGTCTCGTGCGACTCCAGCACCTGCCGCAGGTACTGGGTCAACATNNTCATCGCCACAGTCTTAGCCCTGACATGGGCCAAAGCCAGTGCTGCGCCATCAGCGCCGCGAATTCATTTGACGGATGCAAAGGCACGACTAATCACATGCGCAAGACGCCATCCCGCTGGTTTACGACAGGGCCCTGAATAGTCTCGCCAAGAGCAGTGGTCCGTGCCAGTCTTAAAGCGCCACCCTGCCCGGGTGCCACCAGAGTTCAACGAGGGCTCGAAGCTCTGAAGGGATTGTCATGACGTTCTGGCAAATCATCTGGTTTATCTTCGTCGCGTATCTCTTCTTCGCGTACTTAATGGTGCTGTTCTCGGTCATCGCAGACATCTTCCGCAATCGGGAGTCCAGCGGATTGGCCAAGGCTTTCTGGATCGTCCTACTGATCATCTTCCCGATCATCATCGTGATTGTTTACCTCGTCGTTGAGGGCAAGGCCATGGCAGAGCGCTCCGCCGAGCGTTACCAAGAATTCCAGGCTCAGCAGGAGTCCTACATCAAGGGCGTTGCTGGCGCCAAGACGCCAGCCGAGCAGGTCACCCAGGCGAAGGCTCTCCTGGATTCCGGAGCGATCTCTGAAGCCGAGTATGAGTCTATGAAGGCAAAAGCGCTCAGCTAGTAGCTCCACTCTTCCCGAAACCACAGATGGCCACGGCGGCTCATCCCCCTTGTAGGGTGGGCCGCTGTGCGTTGGCGAGCGCTCAACCTCGCCAAAGGGAGAATCACATGGGTATCAACGGCATCATCAGCGCTGTCATCGTGGGCGCCATCATCGGCGGTCTGGGCCGCTTAGTCATCCGCGGTCATCAGCACATCTCATGGCTGATGACTGTCGTCATCGGCATCATCGCTGCCCTGCTCGGCACGTTCATCGCCACACAGCTTGGCGTCGGTCCGTGGTGGATCGAGCTCTTCATCCAGGTGGGTCTGGCCGCCATCGGTGTGACTCTGTACACCGGAGGCGGACGCAGCCGGGGACCTTCGAGACGCGGGTGAACGCTCCCGTCGCCCCCAGCGCCACCTACCGGCTACAGCTAACCTCCGACTTCAGCCTGCTGGAGGCTGCCGCCGTGACCGGTTACCTTGCCGAGCTAGGGGTTGGCGCGGTGTATGTCTCCCCATTGCTGCGTTCGACAACCGGGTCCAGTCACGGATATGACGTGGTCGATCACCGACTCGTAGATCCGGCTCGCGGCGGCGATGCCGGGCTGGCCGCGCTGGCCCAGGCCAGCCGCAGGGCCGGCCAGGGCATGGTC
>PMJN01000364.1 GCA_003157445.1 Micrococcales bacterium | reverse complement strand
TCGCCGCGCAGCGCCGCCCGCACCTTGAGCCCGCCGGCCACCAGAGGCTCGGTTGCCCTGTCCTCCAAGGACGTCAGGTAGGCAGGGATCTTCCCTGCCAGGGACTCCCGGATGACCGCTTCTGTTGCGGGACCAATGCCGGGCAGGTCGGTGAGGGTTCCCGCGGCGGCACGCGAGCGGAGCTCGTCGGGGTCGGTCCCAAGGGTCGTGGCTGCAGCCATCCGGAAGGCCTTGACGCGATAGGCGCCCGCGCGTGAACGCTCCAGTAGGTAGGCGATCCGGCGTAGAGCGTCACAGGGTCCAAGTGGCGGGCTCACAGGTTATAGTCCGAACTGCTTGCGCATCGTTCTGTCCCATATCCGGTCGCCGCCAAATCGCCGCAGGTTGATCATCATCTTGGCTGCCGGGGTGACCACATAGCGCGAGCGCGGTCGTGACGACTGGACTGCCTTGACGATCACCTCTGCGACAGTCTCCGGGCCGGTCGCCATGAAGTCGTTGGCGTAACTGCCGGTCGTCTTCTTCTCATTCGCTGACAACAGGCCTGCATATGCGGTGACCGCGTCGGCCTTGCACGCCCCGAGCTCGAGCCCTTCGTTCATGCGGCTCTCGAAGTTGGTGCGGGTCAGTCCTGGTTCCACCAGGATGACGTCGATGCCGAAGGGCTTGACTTCGACCCGCAGGGCGTCGCTGATGGCTTCGATGGCGTACTTGGTGGCGTGGTAGTAACCGCCGACAGGGAAGGTCATCCGTCCGCCCATCGACCCGATGTTGACGATCCGCCCTGATCGCGATCGACGCATTGCTGGCAGGGTCAGCTGGGTGAGCCGCGCCACTCCGAACACGTTTGTCTCGAACATGGCACGCACCCGTTCGAGGTCAGATTCCTCGATGGGTCCGTACTCGGCAAACCCGGCGTTGTTGATCAGGGTGCCGACCTGCCCGTGCTCGGCCTCGACGGCTTTCACCGCGGCCATCATCGAGTCCTCGCAGGTCACGTCCAGGGCCAGCACGTGACAACCGAGCGCAGCCAGGTCGGCGAGGGTATCGATCTGTCGGGCCGTTGCATAGACCGTGTGCCCGGCGCGGACCAGGGCGGCAGCAGTGGCTGCGCCGATCCCTGATGAACAACCGCTGATGAGGATGGGGTCGTGGCGGGTTCTTGCCTGGGTCATAGCCCCATTCTCGTCCCCTGGGCTCTGAGCGGTGCAAGGAGCGCAGCGGGTTCAGCTGGAGGTCGCTGGGCTCAGGGTCAGTTTGAACGTCGGATGGCAGGGGGGCCCCGGAGCCCTCTTCCAGTAGTCGCTCACCTCGCGCCCAGCCTTCTTGCGGTACGCCCGCAGGATGTCGGTGCGCGCGTCCGCGGGCACCTCCGTGGCGACATATGTCTCGAACTTGCCCTTCTGGCCCAGGCGGACTGTCCCGGCTGCACGCACGTTCTTGACCCAGTCCGACTCACCCCGGGGCGACACGACGAACAACGAGCCTTCGTGCTCCAACGGGATGACCGGGACTCGTTGCGGGTCAACGGCATTGCGACGGGCAACCTCAAGGGTGTGAACGTCCCACAGGGTGCTGTGCATGGCGAGCTTATTAAAGATCTTGGTTATCCTTGCCGGCGGCGTCAGATAGACCATGGCGCAATCCTGCCCCACCGCAGACCATTTCGTTACCATTTTGGGGGAAGGATTCTGCCAGTCTCGTGGAAGTGTCAACCGCTTCCGCATCCTTTCGAGCTCTGCCTGGGCGGTTGCGGACCGGATTCAGGCACTGCTGAGGGGCCGCTGGNNAGGCCGGGCATCGTCCGCATATCACCGCAGATGGCGTAGACGTAGCCGGCGCCGACGGCGGCCCGGACCTCTCCTACCGGCATCCGCCAGCCGGTAGGGACGCCCCGCAAGGTGGGGTCCGACGACAGGGACAGATGTGTCTTCGCGATGACGACTGGGAACTTCCCGTAGCCCAACTTCTCGAATCGTTTCAGCTGCTTGGCCACCAACGGCGAAAGGTCAATACCGTCGGCGCCATAGATCTGTGTGGCAATCGTCTCGATCTTGTCTGCCAGCGGCGCGTCGAGATCGTAGAGGTAGTGGAACGAGTTCGGCTCGTTGGCTGCTTCGATGACCAGTTCGGCCAGTTCCACGGCCCCCTTCCCCCCGTTGGCAACGTGGCGGCTGACCGCAACGCGGGCGCCGGCCTCCGCGGCGATCTGGCGGATGGCCTCGATCTCTGACTCGTGGTCGGTGGGGAAGGCGTTGATGGCCACCACGGGTGCCACTCCGAAGCTGGCCACGATCTCGATGTGGCGCTGTAGGTTCGCAGCGCCGAGTCGGACGTCCTCGGGGTGCTCCTGGAGCATCTCCGGGGGCAGCGGGCGGCCCGCGACGACCTGGTAGCGACCGGAGTGTGTCTTCAATGCGCGCACGGTGACCACGAGCACCGCGGCGTCCGGCTTCAGCCCCGAGGCACGGCACTTCACGTTGAAGAAGCGCTCGGCGCCCATGTCGGCACCGAAGCCGGCCTCGGTGATGAGGTAGTCAGCGGTTCGAATGCCCAGCAGGTCTGCGATGACCGAGGAGTTGCCGGTGGCGATATTGCCAAAGGGCCCGGTGTGGATCAGGGCCGGCGTGTGCTCCAGGGTCTGCAGCAGGTTGGGCTTGATCGCGTCTCTCATCATGACGGTCATCGCTCCCGCAGCCTTGAGGTCCTCTGCGCTGATCGGCGCGCCGGCATAGGTGTAACCCACCACGATGCGGCCCAGACGTTCCCGAAGGTCGGCCAGGGAGGTGGACAGCGACAAGATCACCATCACCTCGCTCGCGGCTGTGATGTCGAAGCCGCTCTGGCGAGGCACGCCATCCTTCCGTGCGCCCAGGCCCACGACAATGTTGCGCAGTGAGCGGTCGTCGACGTCCAACACTCGACGCCAGGTAATTGTCCGGGGGTCGATGTCAAGATCGTTGCCGTGGTGCAGGTGGTTATCGACCATGGCAGCGAGCAAGTTGTGTGCCGAAGTGACCGCGTGGAAGTCGCCGGTCAGGTGCAGGTTCACCGCTTCCATGGGCACGACCTGGCTGTAGCCGGCTCCGGCTGCGCCGCCCTTGATGCCGAATGTGGGCCCAAGGGATGGCTGGCGCAATGAGAGCATCGAGCGGTGCCCAAGCACAGATAGAGCCTGGGCGAGCCCGATCGAGGTGGTGGTCTTGCCCTCGCCGAGGGGCGTGGGCGTCACAGCAGTGATGACGATGTATTTCGCCCGAGCCCGATCAGATAGCGCTGCGAGGGCGCCGGGAGTGACTTTGGCGATGTAAGCGCCGTAGAGCTCTAGATGTTTCGCTTGGATGCCGGCCGAAGCGGCAATCTCCTGGATCGGCAGGAGTTTGGCAGTGTGGCCGATTTCGAGATCGCTTAGGATTTTGTCCATCTATACAGCATGACAGTCATCGTCGCGTCGCAGGCCACCGCTTGGACACACTGTGCTGCCCAGAGCTATTCCAGGGGCCATCCTCAAGCTGCGCAGGCTATTGTCGCCTGTATGATCAGCGCGACCCGAGTCCTGCAGGAGGCTGATGACGGCCCGCTTCAGCTCGAGTCGATTGTCAAGGCTCTTTCCGCCCAGTTCGCCGTCAGCGCCGGCTCCAAACAGCTCATTCGCCGTAGGCGACTGGACACCTTTGACCGGCGGCTGCGCGCGGCTGGTCTCGCGTTGGAGCACCAGATCACGGCCTCGGGCGAGTGGTTGGTGCTGGCTCGAGCGGACGAGTCGACAGTCGTGGTGGGCGTGAAGGACCTACGGTGGCCGGCGCTTGCAGATGTCCTGCCCGCCGGTCCGGTGCGGGATGCGATCGCAGCGGTGATCGAAATTCGGGCGCTGATGGTGGCCTCGGACGAGCGTCGTCATCTGCGGCGCCTGGAACTGCTCAACGACGACGGGAAGACCGTTGCCCGGGTCGAGCTGGATGAACCGGCTTCGGCGGCCGCTGCGCCGTCTCAGGTCACGGTTCTCGGCTTGCGTGGTTACGACGATCAGGCACGCCGGGCGGATCGTCTGCTGGCCGCCCTCGGCATGCGTGTGGCTGAGCAGGGTGTGGACCATGAGCCCAGCTCGGCACCCAAAACCTCAGAGCTGGACCGCGGCGTACCCGCAACAGTGATCCTGTCGGCGGCGCTGAGTGACTTCCTGTTGACGATGGGCGAGAATCTGCCCGGCCTGCTCGATGACGTGGACACCGAGTTCTTGCACGACTTCCGGGTCGCGGTGCGGCGGACCCGTGCCACGCTCAAGCTGGGACGACCTGCCCTGCCCCAGGTGATGCGCAGCCGTTGGGAGCCGGCCTTCAAATCGCTGGGGGACCTGACGACACCGGTCCGCGACCTGGACGTCTACGAGCTGGACCTGCCCACGATGAGCCGTTGGCTGAAGACCGCCGACCCCACAGACCTGGACGCCCTCGCGAGACATCTGCGAAAGAAACGGGCTGTGGCGCGCCGCGCGCTGGTGACCTCGCTGAGGTCAGCCAGCTTCCGGCGGCTGATCACGGCGTGGGGTGAGGAGCTGGCCGGCCTTGTTGACGCGCCGCAGGATGTCGACCGGGAAGGCCTGTCAGCTGGTGAGCTGACTGATCAGAGTATTTCCCGGGCGTACCGGCGGGTGACACGTGGCGGAGCCCTCATTCGGGCCGACTCGCCGGCCGGGCAACTGCACGAGCTACGGAAGCGGTGTAAAGAGCTTCGATACGCATTGGAGGTGTTTGCCCCGTTGATCGACCAAACTGCCCGCAAGCGAGCGGTTGCGGATCTGAAGGGTTTGCAGGATGTGCTGGGCCGTTTCCAGGACACCGAGGTGCAACGTCGGGCGATGCGGGGGTTTGCCGAGGAGATGATGAGCGAGGGGACCAGCGCGGGGGCAGTGCTGGCCATGGGCGAGCTGATCGGTCACCTCGACGTCGAGCAGGACCGGGCCCGCCGGGAGTTCGACGCTGCGTTCGCGCGCCTGCAGCGGCCGTCCAGCCTCCAGCTGATGGCCAGGATAGGAGGCGTGCGGTGAAGGTGCTCGCGACGTACAACATCAAGGGCGGCGTCGGGAAGACCTCGACGGCGGTGAACCTTGCCTATCTCGCAGCACGCGAGGGCCGGCGCACCTTGTTGTGGGACCTGGATCCGCAGGCCGCCGCCACCTACCTTTTTCGGGTTCGGCCGCGGGTCAAGGGTGGCGGTCACGCGCTGGTGACCCGCCAGCGTCCGATCGAGGCGGCACTGAAGGCAACCGACTTCGACAACCTCGACCTGCTGCCTGCTGACTTCAGCTACCGCAACATGGACCTCGAGCTCGACGACACCAAGAAGCGGACCCGGCGCCTTGGCCAGCTCTTGGACAGCGTCGCCGACGACTATGACGTGGTGTTCCTGGACTGCCCGCCCAGCATCTCGCTGGTGTCCGAGAATGTCATGCACGCCTCCGACACGCTCTTGGTGCCACTGATCCCGGCGACCTTGTCCATGCGCACCCTTGAGCAGCTGACCCGTTTTGTGGCCGATTCGCAGGGCAGCCGACCCGAGGTGGTTGCCTTCTTCTCCATGGCCGACCGTCGCAAGCGTTTGCACCGGGAGGTGATCGACGCGATGGCGCGAGATCGCACTCGCGTCGCGGACACGGTGATCCCGGCGCTGTCGATCATCGAACAGATGGCCGAGCGCCGGGCGCCTGTTCCCGCCTTTGCGCCGACGAGCCGGGCGGCGCAGTGCTACGAACAGCTGTGGGCGGAAGTGTGNNCCACTATCCGGGCACTGGCAATGAGATGGCGAGAGGGTGCCACAAATGGCCAACGGTAACGCGATCACCACGCAGAACGGACCGAAGTGCACACGCGTCAAGGTGCAGCTGATCAGGACCTATGTCGGCTTCCATCCAACTGTTGCCGCAGTGTCGGCAGCGATGCGCCAAGCCGGCCTACCGCTGCAGGAGTTGGGCACCTTCTAGGCAGACGCTGCAGAGGCTACCGACGGCAATCTCCTGCGGACCTGCCAGCGATGGGTGGGTGTCGACGTTCGACGCCCTGAGAGCGAACGTGCGCTGGTGGTAGGTCTGGGCCAGCAAGCCTAGGCTTGGACGATGCGTTCGTGCAGCTCGTCTCGGACGTAGCGCCGCACGAGCAGGGGGACGAAGGTGCGTACCTTGGCGTCGTCGAACTGTGCGGCCACCCGGCAGAGGCACTCGTCCACAGCCAGCGGGTCCAGCCGCTCGTCGAACTCGGTGTGGACCCGGTGAACGACATCTTGAAGGTCCGAGTTGATCTTGGATGGTCCTTGCAGGGCATCAAACATGGTGGAACTTGCCATGTCACGAATGTAGACCCGGCACCTGAGCCTGTGAGCCGGGCCAACTGCCTTATCGACTCACCGGGCCATCAGCGGTAGCTCGCGACGACGCCCGCCAGCACCTCATCCCAGGGTGTTGGCGCCAGACCGAACATCTGCTGCGCGGCGGAGGAGTCGAGAACGAACGGGGCTTGGAGCTGGTAAGCGACCTCAGGTAGTTCCCTGATCAGCGGGTTGAACAGGCCCATCGCGCGCATCAGCATGCTCGGATACTCGTTCACCTTGACTGGATCGATCCCGGCGACGCGGCAGAGGTCGCCTACTGCCTCGGCCTGGGTCCGAGGCGGGTTGCTCGGCACGTGCCAGGGGCAACCCCACGCCCTTTCGTCCAGCGCCACGGTGACCAGCATGCGCGCGACGTCGCTGGTCGCGGTCCACGTGTGCAGGGTGTCTACGCTCTTCATCACCCTGACGCCGCGCCCTGCGAGCAGTCGCGGGACGACCCTGGCAAGCGGGCTTTGCGCTCCGGGTCCGACGTAGTCGGAGCTGCGCACCTCTGTGGCGCGTACCCGGCCGCCTTGGTGGGCGTTGAGGGCCTCGCGCCACATCTGGACGCGGACGCGTCCTTTGTGGCCCTGGGCGGCCAGTGGAAGATCTTCGGTCATCGGGCCGGAGACCGGTCCGTAGACGTACAGGTTGCTGGCGGTGACCAGGACAGCGTTCGAGCGCTCGGCCGCGGTGAGCAGTGCCTGGGCAATCGGCGGCCAGTCGCTCGGCCAGCG
>PMJN01000100.1 GCA_003157445.1 Micrococcales bacterium | reverse complement strand
GAGGACGGATCGGTCATCGACCTGATCAAGGGCCGGGCCTGCATCACCGGAAAGGTCCCCGCACACCTGGTCTTCGTAGATGGCATGAGAGTCGGAGGCGCCACGGAGGACTCGCTGAAGGTACGCCGGAACATGGCCGAGGAGGGGGTGGTCACGATCGTGGCCATCGTGAATCCCGATACCGGCAAGATGGTCGAGCAACCCGACTTCCTCGCCCACGGCTTCGAACAGGAAGACTCCACCTTCGACAGTGCGGTGCCGGTGATCCAGAGAGTCCTGACAAAGGCTTCAAGGGAAGGCATCGACATCGAGCAGACCGAAGAGCTGATCAGCCAAGCGGTGGCGACCTGGGCCCACCGCACCTACCGTCGCAGCCCATTGATCATCCCGGTGATCATCGACGCCTAAGACCTACACCTCCCCCGCGGTTGGGGGCTTGGGGCCTTCGGACTCTGAACGTTCGAGCTCTGTGCGTTCGGGCAGCAGCAGCAGTGCTCCGATGAAGAAGCACACCGCCCCCACGAAAGTCGCCTCACCAGACCGGTCAGCGTTGTAGAGCTGACCGGTCTGCGGGCTGATGTACCCGGCGACAGCGGACACGCCGAAAGCCAGCGACCCGGCCAGGTTGGCCACGGTGATCCACCACGACCAGGACCCTGGCGCCCAGTCGAACCAGCCGTGACAGACCTCCAGCCACGCCAGTGCGCTGGCAACCAGGAAACAGATCGAACCAAAGGCATCGGGTCGCCACACATGCTGGTGGGCGCCCTGGGCTGTCAGACCCGTCGACAGAGCGAAACCGCAGCTGATGTTGAAGAAGAGGGTCCCGACAAGCTGCACGGCGGTCGCCCACCAGTCGATCCGGCGGGGCTGGAAGGCGAAGAATCGCCGAGAGACAACTCCCGGAGCCGGGTTGGCGGCGTCCACCGCCTCCCGGTACGTCAAGAACCCGGCAGAGGTGAAGAACAGCGACCCGACGAAGAAGGTCACCCCGTCCCAACTCGCCCCGACTGCCCCGGTGTAAGCCGGGACCGCGCCGAGGGCAAAGAGCAAGGACCCCACTGCGAACAGGACGGCAATCCACCATCCCCGAGCCCTGGGCGCCCACCACGTCGAGCCCGCTGGCGGTCGCAGGTGCTTGCGGTGGCGCCGCGACTCCCAGCGAGCCAGGTGACCGTCCGGGCGCTCGTGCTCGACGAAGGTCACGAAGGGACCGACGTGTCCCTGGCGCTCTGTCAGGGCCCCTGAGCCTTCGGGCTCCTTGACGGACATGTGCGCATCCCACCTCCCCAGCTCGCCATGGTCAGCACGCGTCTACAGGTGGCTGAACCCGCCGGCCTCCTCCTTGGTCATGGACACCCCGACCGGGTGCTTGTCGAAGTGGGCAACCGCGTTGCGGAAGTCCTCCAGGAGCAGGGAAGCAAGATCCCGGCTCACACCAAGACGCACCAGAATGCGCTGGACGGGGATGTCGGAAGCTGTTCCGGTGAGCGTGTAGGCGGGCACCTGCCAGCCTCGCTCACGAAGTCGGTCGGCCATGTCGAACAGGGTGTAGCCCGGGTCCTGGCCTTCGCGTATCCGCCAGGTTACGGTCGGGATCCCGGTGGCCGGGCTGCTGTCACACAGGAGCTCAAAGGGGCCCATCTTGACGATCTCGGACGCGAGGTACTGACCGACCTGGTAGCACGCCTCGTGGATCCCCTTGTACCCCTCGAAGCCGAGCCGCAGGAAGTTGTAGTACTGAGCAACCACCTGCCCGGCCGGACGAGAGAAGTTGATCTGGAATACGGGCATGTCACCGCCGAGATAGTTCACGTGGAAGATCAGGTCCTCAGGTAGTTCGGCGCGATCTCGCCAGATGACCCATCCGACACCCAGCGGCGCGAGCCCGAACTTGTGCCCCGAGGTGCTGATCGACTTGACCCGCGGCAGGCGGAAGTCGAAAAGCACCTGAGGTGCGCAGAACGGAGCCAGGAAGGCCCCGCTGGCCCCGTCAACGTGGATATCGATATCGAGGCCTGTGTCGGCCTGCAACTTGTCCAAAGCCTTGGAAAGCGCCTCCACCGGCTCGTAGGAACCGGTGTAGGTGACCCCGAAGGTGGGCACAACCATGATCGTGTTCTCGTCCACCCGCTCCAGCATCGAGGCTGGGTCCATGGCGTAGTTCCCAGGGGACATCGGGACCTCCCGCATCTCGATGTCCCAGTAGCGGGCAAACTTGTGCCACACCACCTGAACCGGACCGCACACCATGTTCGGCCGGTCGGCTGGCTTGCCCTCTGCCTGCCGTTTGGCCCGCCACCGCCACTTGGCGGCCATACCCGCCAGCATGCAGGCCTCCGAGGACCCGATGGCTGAGCAGCCCGCAGTGTTGGCCGACTCGGGCGCATGCCAAAGATCGGCCAACATGTGCACGCAGCGACGTTCCAGCTCAGCGGTCTGCGGATACTCGTCGGCGTCGATCAGGTTCTTGTTCATCGCCAGCGCCATGAGCCCATAGACCTCGGGCTCGGCCCACGTCTGACAAAACGTGGCCAGGTTCTGGCGCGCGTTGCCGTCAAGCATCAGCTCGTCCGCCACGAGCTGGTAGGCATCCCTGGGCAACGACTGGTCACGGGGAAAGCGGAACTTCGGAATGGGACTGGTCAGGCTGTGCCCGGCGAAGACCGAGTCCTCCAGCTGGGAACGAACAGAGTCACGAGCGTGAAGTGGCATGTCACTTCTCCTTGGTCAAAGTCATACCGGTCCAGCAAGGGTTCGTATCTTCTCCGATGCTCACGGCCAGGCGCCGCNNCACCGCTGAACCGGTGGTCCGATCAGTGGCGAGCGCCCACCGGAGTACATTCGCGGGAGACGCACCCAGCCGAAGGAGCTCTCAGCTGTTTCCTTATAGTAAGTGATACGATGCGATAGTGAACTTGAAAGAATGGGCTGTTGCAAACGGGGTGCACCCAGTCACCGCGTACCGGTGGTTTCGGGAAGGGAAGCTCCCCGTCCCCGCGACCCGTGTCGGTGGACTAATCCTCATCGACCAGCCCACGGCCACACCGCCCACGGGAGTGAGCGTCGTATACGCTCGAGTGTCGTCGCCTGACCAGCGCCAAGACCTTGAACGGCAGGTAGCACGAGTAACTACCTGGGCAACAGGACGCAACCTCCCGGTGGATCGAGTAGTCACCGAGGTCGGGCCGGAGCTGAACGGGCGCCGCGGGAAGCTGTTGGCGTTGCTGGGCGATCCGGATGTCACGACGATCGTGGTTGAGCACAGGGACCGGTTCGCGAGGTTCGGTGCGGAGTATGTCGAGGCTGTGCTGTCGGCGTCGGGCCGTAGGTTGCTGGTCGTGGACCCTGGCGAGGTTGATGACGATTTGGTGCGGGATGTGACGGAGATCCTGACGTCGCTGTGCGCCCGACTGTATGGGCGGCGCGCTGCCGCCAGTCGTGCGGCACGCGGGGTCGCTGCGATCGAGGCGGACGTGCCGTGACCCTGTTGGCGTACCGGTTCGCGCTCGACCCGACACCTGCTCAAGATCGGTTGTTGCGCTCGCACTGCGGGGCGGCCAGGGCCGCGTACAACCGGGGCCTGGCCCACGTCAGAGCGGTCACGGCAGCGGGAAACCGAAACGACCTACGGCGTACCCATCAAAGCTCAGCACCATCCTCGCCCGCAAGTTCGGGACCGTCGTGGTGGAAGACCTGTTCGTCGCCGCGATGGTGGCCAACCACAGTCTCGCCCGCCATGTCGCGGATGCTTGGTTTGGCCGTAAACGGACGTGGAGGCGAGGGAGTTTTGGCCCTGCCCGTCAAGCGTCAACCCGGGACCGCGCAAGCGGGTAGCACCGGGACTGTCCAGCCGCAAGGCCGGACTGCGCTCAGAGAGCTCACCAGAGTTCACTGATGACATGCAACGGCACCAACCCATGCTCAACGACGATCGGCACATCCCTTGGTCCCCCGATGTAGCCCTGGAGAGGAGAAGTCCTGACCTTCTACCCGGACCTGCGCTCGAGTACGCCGGGGCGCATGCGGATCCAGGTGTGCAGGAGCGCCTCGGGTGGCCATTTGTCCCGGTATCGGTTGATTTCTGGATTGCGCGGCACCCGGCTCTGCGGTAGAAGACCTAGAGGCGCCGTTCAGAGGCAATTCAGAGGAAGCGCCAAAGGACAGCACAGGGTGATGTTGGAACCTAGAGCCATGGACCACGAACAACCGGACAACTCGCGCCCCCCGATCCCGCAATGGAGCATGATGAAAAGCTCGCCAACCACGGGTGCGGGCCGACGGCTTGCCCGTAACAGGGGCCTAGCCTTGGTGTCAGCCATCACGTTGGGTGCCGGAGCTGCCGGGGTGGTCGGCGCCGGCGCCTTCGCCGTCACCTTGGCAAGCCAGAGCGCCTCAGTCTCAGCAGCGAGCACGTCCAACAACGCCAGCTCCGGCACGCAGCTGAGCTCAGCCGGCGCGCCTTCGACCACGAAGCTAGCGCCCGTGGCCACCACTGGAGCCTCATGATGAGCTCCACCTCGACACTGGGGCCAGCGATGTCAGAGCACCTTGCCTGGGCCGAATGGAAAGCCATCGGCACCACGGTCCGGATCGTCGTGACCGATCAGAGACAGCTCGAGTCTGCGCGCATGATGCTCACCGATGACCTGGCTGCCCTCGACCAAGCCTGCAGCCGGTTCCGCCCGGACTCCGAACTGATGCAGCTCGAGGCCAGCGCCGGTCAGCCCACCGCGGTCAGTGCACTGCTGGCCGGGGCGGTTCGCGCAGCCCTGCGGGCTGCGGTGCTCACTGACGGCGATGTCGACCCCACGGTCGGGCGGGCGATGGAAGCGATCGGATATGACCGCGACTTCGCCTCGGTGCCGGCACACGATGGGCCGCTGCGGATCACCGTCAGCCATGTCCCCCATTGGCGACAGATCGAGCTCGACGATGCGCGCAACCTGCTCACGGTGCCGCCCGGAGTGCGGATCGACCTCGGGGCCAGCGCCAAGGCATGGGCGGCCGACCGGTCGGCCGACAGGATCGCCCGGGTACTGGCGTGCGGCGTACTGATCAGCCTCGGCGGCGACATCGCCGTTGCCGGCCAGGTGCCACCTGGCGGATGGTCGGTCAGGGTCCAAGACATCACCGGTGACCCAGCTGAGCCGGCTGAAGGGCCTTGTTCGCTCATCGCCATCCGCACGGGTGGGCTTGCTACCTCCAGCACCAGTGCACGCAGGTGGCAGCGCGGCGGGGACATGATGCATCACATCCTCGACCCGCGCACCGGCCGCCCGTCCGACAGCGACTGGCGCACGGTCTCGGTCGCCGCCGGCTCGGCTCTGGACGCCAACATCGCCACCACTGCCGCGATCATCCGCGGCAAGAGCGCCACCAGCTGGCTGGCCGAGCTGGGCTTGCCTGCCCGCCTGGTCGCCCTGGACGGGTCAGTGACCGCCATCGCGGGCTGGCCGGAGGTCTCGTCATGACCACAGGAACCGCATTCTGGTACGCCAGCCGCGCCACCGGCGTGGTCAGCCTCGTCTTGTTCTCACTCGTGGCGATCCTCGGCATCCTGGTCAACCGGCAGGGCCGGCTACCGGGACTGCCGCGATTTGCGGTGACCGGGCTACACCGCAACCTGTCACTGCTCACC
>PMJN01000114.1 GCA_003157445.1 Micrococcales bacterium | reverse complement strand
TCGGTCGTGGTGCGCCGGACACTCACCGGAGCGCTGAAGTCCATTACTGACAACGCGCTCACCCTCTCGAGTGCTTCTGCTGAGCAGGAAGACGCCACCGCCGCGCTGCACCACCAAGTGAAGGTCGCATATGTCGATGCGATGCACTCGGTGGAGTGCGCGATGACTGACGGGACCCTGCTTCGTTGCGAAGTTCTTGCCCGCTGGCAGGAGTTCGTCGGCACCGGACAGTTTCTACGTCAGGTGGAGGCTGGAATCTCGCGGCTGCGTGATCGGATTGCCGCTGTGATCAAGGGCAACTCGCCGCCGACCGCAGAGTTGGGGCAGGCTCTGCAGTCGGGAGTTGGTGAGCTCTTGACTGCCCAGGTATGTGGGGCTTCGGCGACCGTTCTTAGGGCGTGGCGTCAGCTGCCCGGAGGACCGGCGCTGGTGGCGGCCCACCCTGAGCTGGCCGACCGCACACCAGGCAGCGCGGACGACGTCGAGCTGCTGGTCAGAGACTGGCAGCAAGAGGTCCTCGAGCTGGTTCGCGATGAGGCCAACGACCGGCGCACGACCGCGCGGGTGGCCTCTTTTGGTGTCAACGGTGTAGGGGTGATCCTCATGCTTCTGGTTTTCAGCCAGACCGGCGGGCCCTTCGACGGCGAGGTGCGTGCGGCGGGCGGTTCGGCGGTGCTGGCGCAGCGCATCCTGGAGGCTATTTTCGGTGACCTTGCCGTTCGCCGGCTAGTCGCCCATGCGCGACTTAAACTGACGGACAGGGCGCAGGGACTGTACTCCGCTGAGCAGGTGCGCTTGCATGCTGCTGTTTCCGCTGTGCCGCTCAGTGCGGGGCAAGCTGGCCGGATCAAAGCAGCTTCGGCTGCGGTGGAGGCCGCACGATGAGTTCTCATGAGACGCGATGAGCTCGAAGGCGACTAAGAATCGAGCGGCACTCAAGGCAAAGCCGTCGAACGGTGCGGTGGCTGAGATGTCAACCGATGTGGTGACTGAGATGTCGACCGGTGTGGTGACCGAGATGTCGACTAGGGCGGTCCAAGCCAGGGCTGAAGTGTTGACATCTGCTTTGCAGTCCGGTGCAGGTTGCCTGCCGGCCGTTGCCGTTGAGCGGGCAGAGGCCGCCATCGCCAAGACGGCTCTGCGGACATCGATCGCTGTTGGATGCACAGTGGTTGCCTTCGCCGGTGCCACCGGGAGTGGCAAGTCAAGCCTGTTCAACGTCCTTGCCGGAGCAGACGTTTCCCAAGTCGGGGCCCGCCGGCCGACGACATCGAAACCAAGCGCAGCGATCTGGGGGAGTGAGTCGCCGTCGGCGCTTCTTGACTGGCTCATGGTCGGGGTTAGTCACATGGTGAACGCTGAGCTCTCCCGAGGCCAAGAGCCCAGGCTGGACGGGCTGGTGCTGCTAGATCTTCCTGACTTCGACTCGCAGGCCACTGCGAATCGCATGGAGGCTGACCGGGTGCTTGACCTGGTTGACGTCTTCATCTGGGTCACAGATCCCCAGAAGTATGCCGACGCGCGCCTGCACGAGGACTACATCGCCAAGCTTTCGGCCCAAGACGCTGTCACCATCACAGTCCTGAACCAGGCTGACCGTCTGACTCCAGAGGCACTCGAGGCCTGCAGCAGCGATCTCCTTCGGCTCCTCGGCGCAGAAGGCGTCGTCGGCGCGGAGGTGATTGCCACATCGGCCAAGGATGGACGTGGAGTGAATGATCTGCGCAGCCGGATCAGCACTGTGATTTCAGGTCACAACGCCCCCATACAGCGTCTCGACTCCGACCTGCGTTCGGCAGCAAACCTGTTGCGCTCCAGTGTCGCCGACTCTGAGCTAAACCTCGATCTTCTTGGCGATACGGCACTGGTCGACGCGCTTTCCCGCGCGGCTGGCATACCAGTGATTCTGGACGCCGTTGAACGGGATTATCGCCGCGAAACGGTGGTCTCCACCGGCTGGCCGGTCACCCGATGGGCCACATCACTGCGCCCGACGCCACTGAAGCTGCTCGGCCTGAAGAAGGATGTTTCAGATAGCCCCGCCGCCATTTCGCGATCTGATGTGCGCTCGGTGCTTGGTCGGTCGTCGCTGCCGCCCGTGACCCCGGCTGCCCGTGCGGCGGTGGCGCTGGCGACCCGGGAGATTGGGGACAGGGCCGGCCGGGATCTGCCGCAGGCCTGGACCGATGCGGTCACGGACGCTGCCATGCAGCCAGGAACTGAGCTCGGTGACGCCTTGGACCAAGCAGTCGTGGGAACCTCGCTGCGTGACAGGGATCCATTTTGGTGGACCGCTTTCGGCTTTGTGCAGTGGCTGCTCGTGCTGACCGCTGCTGTCGGCCTGAGCTGGCTCGTTGTTCTGATGGTGCTCGACTGGCTGCGGCCGGCAGTTGGCACTCATGGTCTTGGGACACTCCTTCCTTTCCTCTTGTTTGCCGGGGGCTTGTTCGTCGGCTTCCTGATGTCCTTGCTGACAGCTGCCTTCGGCAGGGTCGGCAGCAGACGCCGCAGAGTCCTGGTGGCTGCGCGTCTGAACGATGTGGTGGCGCAAGTGGCACGAGATCGACTCATGATGCCGGTACGGGAGGTCCTTCACCGACACCGCATGACGCGGGAGTACCTCGACGTGGCGCGTCAACCCGCCTGAGCCGTCCCTTGGGATGTGGCGTTGTAGCGGGTTGTTCGTCGACAGATCTTTCGGTTGTCCACAACTGCCCAGATCCTCGCCCCACTGTCCACAGGCCTGGGACGAGCCCTGTTGCTAGCTGGCCGGCTTAGTCATCGTGGTGTTCTCGCCGGTTGCGGCGAGCCAACGATGGAAGCGATCAGGTGATGGCGATGAATGAGACCTACGTGACAGTCAGCGGCAATGTGGTCGGTGACCCTATCGTGCGTACGACCAGGGCGAATGTGCCCTTCGTGACGTTCCGGGTGGCATCGAACGTGCGCAGGGTGGACTTCAAGACCGGAGATTACGTCGACTCGGGAACCAACTTCGTGAACGTCACGGCATTTCGGGCACTAGGGGTCAACTTGTCGAACTCGTTGAAGAAGGGCGAGCCGGTGATCGTCTACGGGCGGATGAGGATAAACCAGTGGGTCAACGGGGAGAGAAGCGGAACCACGGTGGAGATTGACGCCTACAACGTCGGTCACGACCTGTCATGGGGTCAGACGACGTTCCGCAAGGTCGCTAGGCCTCAGCTCAACCAGAATGATCGGATGGCCGATCCCGAGGTTCAGGACGCGGCCGACCAGTTGGACCGCGAAGCTGCGATGGGCGATGTCGAGTGCCCAGAGGCAGGTGAGGGGGCACTGATGAATCCCGACCTGGCAGCCGAAGGCATCGCCGACCCAGCTGGCGGGAGCATCGAGCTAGACTCCGCCGCCAGCGAGGTGAACGAGACGATGGACGCTGGTCGTCGCTAGGCCTATCGGCCCGAGCACTGGTTGCTTCTTTGGGCGCTTCCGGGAAGTCCGTGGGTCATGGGGTAGCCGGGTAGAGCTGTAGTCCACCGAGGTGGAAGTAGATCGAGGTCTTGAAATGCTCGCGGTTGCGGTAGCCGCGGGCCGATACCCGGATGGCTTGGATGCGGGAGTTCAGGCCTTCGGCGCCGGCGTTGGTGATCGGGTGGTCGAAGTAGGACAGCAGTCCCGCCTCGTGATGCTTCAGTGTCTTGGCAGCGTCGATGATCGGGTTCAGCCGGGAGTGGGTGGCCCAGAAGGACCAGCGTTTGAAGTGCTTGGCGCCCCAGCCGCGGCGCTTGTAGGACCAGAAGTGGCGCAGGTCTTCCTTGATCGCCCAGGCACGTCCGGTCTTCAGGTCCGCAGCGCGTAGCGCGTTGAAGCGGTCCTGGTGACGTGCGGGCAGGTTCTCGTGCGAGTACAGCCACAGGTACTTCGAGCCGGCCAAGCTCTTGTCGCCGGCCGCGGCCAAGGCCCGGTTCTCCTGCTTGCGTATGGTGTCCACGGCCTTAGTCAGGTAGCCCATCAGGTGGTAGCGGTCGAAGACGATCTTGTCCTCGGCATCGGCCAGGTGCACGCGCACCGAGTTCGCGAACGGCTCCCACATGTCCATCGCGACCGCCTGGATCTGGGCGAGCTGGTCGGCGGTGAACTTCTCGAAGTAGCCGTCCAGGCTGGCCTGTCGGCGTTCGTCGGCGATGAACTCGGCCGTGCCGGCATCCAGGTCGGAGACCAACGTGATGTAGTCCTGGCCCCGCCCCGTCGGCTTCTCATCGACCCCGACATGGGCCGGGGCGGCCAGTGTCTTCGCGGCCAGACCCCGTGCGACGGCACGGTCCATCAGATGCCACGCCTCGAACCAGCTGAGCCGCAGCAACCCGGCCGCAGCGGCCACGTCACAGGCACCGCGCACATCGATCGCCAGCCGCTCGAACAAGGTCGTGAACCGCGAGTGCGGTTCGGCCCACGGCACCCGCGCCTAACGCACCCCGTGCTTGGGGCAGGCCACCCGCGGCGCACTGGCATGCAGGAAGGTCAAGAACGCACACGAGTCCAGGTGTCGCCATGCCCGTTCCTCGAAGTGGTCATAGACCGCCAGCTCAACATCGCAGTCGGGCAGAGGAACCGGGTCCGCTTGGGATGTTCCACTCGCACATCCACGCGCCCGTCCTCGACCGACAACTCCACCTGGCTCACTTCCCACGGGGCAACCACTCCCAACAGATGGCGGTACAACTCGGTGTCGCGCACACCCCGATCCTGCCGCGGCCTGGCGAATCAACGCCAGACCCGACCCACGGAAAACTCCGAAGCGCCCTTCTTTGAGATGGTCAGACCTCTGGGTCCGTGAGAGGACATCCACACGAACCGGAGGTCTTCGCGTCTGATCGTCGAGCGCGAGTTAGGAGTCAACGGCTTGCGGCAGATAACCTGACCACCATGGCTGAGTTCATTTACACCATGACCAAAGCGCGCAAGGCTCACGGCGACAAGGTCATCCTCGATGACGTAACGATGTCGTTCTACCCCGGCGCCAAGATCGGGGTNNCCGTCCAATGGCGAGGCTCGGCTGTCGCCCGGCTACTCCGTGGGCATCCTGATGCAGGAGCCGACGTTGAACGAGGACAAGACCGTGCTCGGCAACGTCGAGGAGGGTCTGGGTCAGATCAAGGCCGATGTCGACAGGTTCAACGCCATCTCGATCGAGATGGCTGAGCCCGACGCCGACTTCGACACCTTGATGCAGGAGATGGGCCAACTTCAGGAGAAGATCGACGCGGCCGACGCCTGGGACCTGGACTCCCAGCTCGAACAGGCCATGGATGCCCTTCGCTGTCCGCCACCAGACGCCGACGTCACGGTGCTCTCCGGTGGAGAGCGTCGTCGCGTGGCGCTGTGCAAGCTGTTGCTACAGAAGCCCGACCTGCTGCTGCTGGATGAGCCCACCAACCACCTCGACGCCGAGAGCGTGCTCTGGCTGGAGCAGCACCTCGCGTCCTACCACGGTGCTGTGCTGGCAGTGACCCACGACCGGTACTTCCTCGATAACGTCGCCCAGTGGATCGCCGAGATTGACCGCGGACGCCTCTACCCGTACGAGGGCAACTACTCGACATACTTGCAGAAGAAAAGTGAACGTCTCAACGTCCAGGGCAAGAAGGACGCCAAGCTCGCCAAGCGCCTGGTCGCCGAGCTTGAATGGGTCCGATCCAACGCCAAGGCGCGACAGATCAAGTCCAAGGCCCGGCTTTCCCGATACGAGGAGATGGCCGCCGAGGCTGACCGCACCCGCAAACTCGACTTCGAGGAGATCCAGATCCCGCCGGGCCCGCGCCTTGGCAGCACGGTGATCGAGGTCAATAACCTCACGAAGGGCTACGACGGGCGGGTGCTGATTGACGATCTGTCGTTCACGCTGCCACGCAACGGCATCGTGGGTGTTATCGGCGCCAACGGTGTCGGCAAGACCACGCTCTTCAAGACCATCGTCGGCCTCGAGGCGCCGGACGAAGGCAACGTCAAGATCGGCGAGACCGTTAAGATCTCCTACGTTGACCAGGGTCGTTCAGGCCTGGACCCCACGAAGAACCTCTGGGAGACGGTGTCCGATGGGCTGGACTACATCCAGGTCGGCCATGTCGAGATCCCCTCGCGCGCTTACGTGTCGCAGTTCGGCTTCAAAGGCCCCGACCAGCAGAAGATGACCGGCGTGCTCTCAGGTGGTGAACGCAACCGGCTCAACCTGGCGCTGACACTCAAGGTGGGCGGAAACCTGCTGCTGCTTGACGAGCCCACCAACGACCTTGACGTCGAGACCCTGGGTTCCCTCGAGAATGCGCTCCTGGAGTTCCCCGGCTGCGCAGTTGTGATCAGTCACGACCGGTGGTTCCTGGACCGCGTCGTGACGCACATCCTCTCCTACGAGGGTGACGACGATAACCCGGGCCAGTGGTACTGGTTTGAAGGCAACTTCCAGGCCTATGAGGCGAACAAGGTCGAGCGTCTCGGCCCCGAGGCTTCTCGTCCGCATCGGGTGACGTACCGCAAGCTGACCCGCAGCTGAGGTTCAGGCACTCACCAATCAGGCTCGTACCAACCGCAGCGCTAGATCGCCGTATGCCGTGCCGATGGCTTCGGGCGTGCGTCGGGTGCCCGGCTTGTACCAACGAGCGACATCTATGCTCAGAGACTGCAGGGCCAGTGTGGTCATCGATACGTCTGCAATGTCGAAGTCGCCGTTGGCCACACCCGCCCGAAGGACCTCTGTGACCACGGCGTCGATCTGCCTGCGCAAGGTCAGGACCTCCTCGCGGTGCTCAGGGGTCAGCTGGGGGAACTCGTACTGCACGATCCGCGCTGTGCGGAACTGTTCGGCGTGCCAGCGCGCGAAGGCGGAGACAATCGCCACCAGCTGGGCAGGGGGAGTTTTGGCACTCTGCCGTGCGGTGTCTACAACCTCCAAGGCCAGCACGTGGCCGCGCAGGCAGAGCTGGAAGAGCAGGTCCTGCTTGCTGGCGAAATGGACGTAGACGCCAGCGGGGCTCAAGTGTGCACGAGCAGCGATGTCGCGCGTGCTCGTCGCATGGAAGCCTTTGTAAGCAAAGGCATCCACCGCAGCGTCCATGAGGCGCTGAGCTGAGTCCCCGCCAGCCCGCCGGCTGGTGGCCGGGGTCGAGACGATCATGTTGACAGCATGCCTCACCTGATTGAAACTAAGCAAGCGCTTAGTGACTTGGAGAGGATGACATGCCACGTAATCTGTACGGTTCCGACCACGAGGCGTTCCGACTGACCGCTCGTGAGTTCGTTGAACGAAGCTTGAAGCCTCGTGCGCAACAGTTCATCGATGCCCGAGTCATTGATCGTGAGGTCTGGATCGAGGCGGGCAAGCATGGTCTGCTCGGCCTTGAGGTCCCTGAGGTCTATGGCGGCTCGGAGGCGGGCGACTTCAGGTTCAACGCGATCCTGGCCGAAGAGCTGTCCAAGTTCAACGCAGCGGCGTCCTCATGCTTCGGCATCCACTCCGACTGCGTGGCCCCGTACTTGGTCGAGCTGGGCAACCAGGAACAGAAGGAGCGCTGGCTCCCCGGCTTCTGCTCGGGCGACCTCATCACCGCCATCGCTATGACCGAACCCAGCGGTGGTTCCGATCTGGCCGCACTGAAGAGCACGGCTGTCCGTGACGGCGATGACTGGATCCTCAACGGCTCCAAAACCTTCATCACCAATGGTTACCAGGCTGATCTGGTGGTCGTCGCGGCCAGAACCTCGCCAGAGAAGGGTGCCAGGGGCATCTCGCTGCTGGGTGTCGAAACGGGCATGGGCGGCTTCCAGCGGGGCCGCAAGCTCGACAAGGTGGGCCAGCAGGAGTCAGACACCGCCGAGTTGTTCTTCACCGATGTGCGTGTTCCCGGTGCCAACATCATCGGTGAGGTTGACCGAGGCTTCATAGCGATGATGGAAAGGCTTCCCCAGGAGCGCGTCGGCGCGGCCGTGTCCAACACTGCCCATGCCCAGCAGATTCTGTTTGAGACGATCGCCTATACCAAGGAGCGCCAGGCTTTCGGGCAGCCGATCGGGTCCTTCCAGCACAACAAGTTCCTGTTGGCGGAGCTGGTGACAAAGCTCGAGGTTACCCAGGCGTACGTC
>PMJN01000041.1 GCA_003157445.1 Micrococcales bacterium | reverse complement strand
TAGCCAAGATGGCTGCGGGCAAGTACGTCAAGGTTCCGGCCGGGTCGGCAGCCGCTCTGGGCGAGCTGAAGATGGGCACGCTGCTGGACACGATCCTGTCCGCGGACATGTCCAGCGCCGGAAAGCTGACCACGAATGTCGACCAGACTGTGGTGCGCGGAGTCCCCGCTTACGTCATCACCGACAAGATCGGCAGCAACGGCAGCAAGATCTATGCCTCGGCCGACGGCCATGCGTACCTGCTTCGCCTTGTCAGCCCGACGAACCAGGGCTCACTGGACTTCACCCAGTGGAATGCCGTCGCTCCGGTGAGCCCACCGAGCGCGGACCAGATCGTCACCCTCCCCGGCCTGTAGGGCTGCTCTGGGCGCCGACACCAGCGCCGGCGCTGGGGTGGTTACGAGGTCGCGCCGGCGAACAACACGGACAGGTCCAGCGAGGGGACGTGCCGCTTCATCGCCAGCGACAGGTACTTGCGCGCGACGGTGTCCTTGCCATATCCCAGGACGGTGGTCAGCAAGCCGATCAACTCGGCGATGTCACCTCGGGTTCGGGCCGAGACCACGCGTCGCCACATCGCCTCTTCCAGAGAGTTGTATGCCATATAAACTTCGGAGATGTCGTAGCCGTCGTTGAAGCGCTCCTCAGCGATCCCCTCGGCATAGGCGCTCAGCACGGCCAGGTCGCGGGTCCGGACCGCAGCCAGGACCGGGTTGAACAGGTCCGCAAGTGCCTAACGCGTGAACCTCTCGCCTGCGAGCTCGTAGTGGGTGATGTGGCGGCGGTGGAGTGCGGAGTACGCCTCATCCAGCACACTTTGTTCGGCCTCGGAGCTCCCTGGACGACGACTCGTGTTGGTCACGTCGTAGGCCCGTTAACCGCTCGGCGACCGTCCGAGTCTCCTCGGCCGCCGCTTCAGCCTGATCAGCGACACTCGGGTCGCTGGATGCGAGCAGGACGTACGCCTTATTACTCATCAGGTAGGCCTGGTTGTGCGCCAACTCCAACCGGACCTCGGGGTCGGCGCGCATCTAGCTGGTGGAATGTTCCATGAGGGCGTCAAACGCCCGCGAGGCGAGATCGCGGCAGTACAAGGCGTTCGCCGCCCGCGCCGGCGGGCCGATCACCACCGCAACCAACAGGGTCCCAAGCTCCCGGACCATGGAGGTCCGGGAGCTGGCGCCCTGCTTCGAACTGTGTTCGGGTGATCAGAAACTGCCCTCGCCCGCCGGAAGCCACGGTCCCCGAAAAGCGGATCGGTAACCGGGGCACCGCCAGCCCTGCTAGACGCGCGGTCATGCCGCTGACGGGACGCTCGATCGAGCCGATGTGGGTTTGTCGATCGCCAACTCGGTTCAGGACAGACAGTGCAACCGGATGTGATCCCACGCACGGTTGAGGGCTCATTCAGGGACGCGGCGACTCGCGGAGGACTCACAGCGAGACATTCCTTCAGGGCCGCCTTCTTCGCGACTTGGCGGGAGTACCTCGAGCAACCTGGACTGCAATGGAGCCGAGCAGAAGGGCATCCCACGTGAAGGCGGGGGCGTCTGTGCTGCCCTCGAGAGTCGAGACGAAGACGGATCTTCAGGCCGGTTGAGGCCTTCCACCCTCGGAGGCCCTGCGCTACCTTCTTTGAAGGCTACGGCTGGGCTCCCGCTCCGTCAGGCACCCTGCTGGGTCGTCGAGTTGATGATTCTTACCGAGGAGTTCACATGGTCAAGGTTGTCCGTGTCCTAGTTCTTCCGCTGGCCATACTGCTTTCGCTCTTGTTGTCACCCGCAGCCAATGCAGCGACATCGCTCCCGAACAGCATGGCTGCTCTAGGTGACTCGATCACCCGGGCCGCCGACGTGTGGGGTTGGTATGGCGACCACCCCGCCGACTCATGGTCGACCGGCAACAGCCCCTACGACGGAGTGTCCAGCCAATACGACAGGCTCGTCGCGCTGCATCCGGTCATCACCAATCATGAGTCCAACGACGCAGTGAGTGGCGCCAAGGCGAGCGGGCTCTCGACGCAGGTGTCGGCGGCGCTGACGCAAAGACCTGCCTATGTGACGCTCCTGATCGGGGCTAACGACCTGTGTACCTCGTCCACGAGCACGATGACGTCGACAGGGGACTTCACCTCCCAGGTCCGTGCCTCGCTCGCTGCGCTGCATCAGGGCCTGCCAGAGGCCAAGATCTTCGTGAGCAGCATCCCGAACATCTACCAGCTGTGGTCGGTCCTGCACGGGAATTGGGTGGCGCGGTTTGCGTGGTCCACGGCGGGCATCTGTCAGTCGATGCTGGCGTCCACCAACACCGAGACAGCCCGTCAGCAGGTGGTTGCGCGTGAGGCTGCGTTCAATCAGATCCTGTCTCAGGCCTGTGCGCTGTACTCGCAATGCCGGTGGGATGCGTATGCGACGTACAACCACCCGTTCTCCGCAAGCCAGATCAGCACGCTGGACTATTTCCACCCCAGTCTGAGTGGACAGGCCGCGCTGGCGCAGGTGACCTGGAATGCCTCGTGGTGGAGCGCCGCCTGACCTAGAGGCTTGGCTTCGACGCAGCCGCGGTCACGACGGCAGGGACAACGCTCGATTCGAGCTGAGGAGCTCAGCGGCTACTTGTGCACCCACGACGCGATGCCGCCGCCAGACGTCACCTAGTCCGCGTGAGCGCGCACCACCTGCAGCGACGCCTGGGTGCCTCATCTGAGCGACGGTTCACAGGTCGCTGCTGAACCATCTGGTCGGCCTCGCACGGCGTGGCGACGACGATGAAGAACGGGGTTGCCCGCGGCGAGCTCGCCGCGGGGACGGACGCGTAGGCGCTCGAAAAGAGATACTGAACGCTTCAGACTCGTTATGTGAATGCACCTTCTGTAGCCGCATTTCGCACGGTCCTCACGTAGGACCGCGCGGGCGGCCAGGTGCAACGGGATCCCCTCTCTACCTTCGAGAGAGCACTCGTACGCCGTCTGGGCGTGCTTCACCGTTCGGGGTGACGTGCCGGTAGAGGGTCTGTCGGGAGATTCCGAGTTCTTTGCATAGCTCGCCAACCTTCGTGTCTGGCTTGCCATCGAGGCCATCGCGAGCCGCACCTTCGCGGGCGTCATCGTGAACGGCCGGCCATCGGTCCGTCCTCGGCGCGCGCGGAGGCGAGGCCCGCGATCGTGCGCTCGCAGATCAGCTCGCGCTCAAATTCTGCCAAGGCAGCGAAGATACCGAAGGCGAGCTTGCCCGCCGCGGTGGTGGTGGTGGTGGTGTCGATCGCAGCACCCTGACCTGTGAGGACTTTCAAGCCGATGCCGCGAACAGTGAGGTCATGGACCGTGTTGACCAGGTGGCGCAGATCCCGGCCAAGCCTGTCGAGCTTCGAAACCACGAGCATGTCACCGTCGCGAAGCGATTTCAGGCACTCGGCCAGGCAAGAGCGATCATCGCGGCACCCGTACGCCCTGTCCTCGCAGAGACGTGCGTCGACAGCACCCTCGACGAGCGCGTCCCTCTGCGGATCGGTGGTCTGGCTGCCGTCTGCGCAGCGAGGCCCGACCTGGATAGACGTGCCACTTCGGCGCCCAAGCCGCGGCAGTGGCCCTGCCCGTTTTCGCGCACAGACGGTTCGCTAACCAAAACACCCCGGCCACCCTCTGAACGCAGCACCTGCCGTTCTCTTTTCGTCTGCGCGCTCTCAGAGCCGAGGGCGCGCAGGTCCGGTACTTGTGCGCCTCGCCTCCAGGCCCTTTGCTCCCGGGCGTTCCGTTCTGAAGAACGGCACTGATATCGAGCCGAGCGGCACCGCAGTCTCTACATGTCAGCCGGTGGTTGACACGTGTCGCAAAGGAGCGCCAGATGCCAGTCGTTACCGTGCATCCGAGCGGGGAGGTGATCTACCTCGACCCCGATGAGACGGTATTGTCCGGCCTCTACAAGGCGGGGTACGCCTACGCCATCGGGTGCCGGCGCGGTGGCTGCGCTGTGTGCAAGGTGGATTGCCTGAGCGGCCAGTTCAAGTATGACTACCCCATCGCCGACACCGTCCTCACGGTGGAGGAGCGATCCGACGGCACGTGCCTCACGTGCCGCGCGGTTCCGAAGGGCGACATCACCATTGAGATGCGAGACGAAAACCTGCGTCTGATTAACCCCTTTCTGCGCCAGCTCAACGAGAAGGCGCGTATACGAGCCAAGTCCGTCCTGAGCGGCACAGAATCCAAGGAGCAATAGATATGGGCATCATGAGGATGGGCTACGCGCACGTGCGCGTGACCGACATGGCCGAGGCGAAGAACCACTACGCCAACACGCTGGGCCTGTATGAGGTTCTGGAAGAGAACGGCCGGGTCTACTACAAGGGCTGGGACGAGTGGGACCACCACTCGGTAGTTCTCGAAGAGGGTGGCGTCGGCCTGGTCAAGTTCGGCTTCAAGGTGGAGCACGAGTTCGACATCGACGAGATCGAGAAGAAGGCCGAGACGTTCGGCTGCATCGTCGAGCGCATGTCCAAGGGCGAGAACCCCGAGGTGTCCGACGGCATCCGGATCCACACTCCCTCCGATCACCTCTTCGAGGTGTACCACGGCCAGACCATGGTCGGCACCGAGGTGGGGACGCACAACCCCGAGTCCTTCCCCCGCCACCTAGTCGGTGTCGGAGTCCCTGCCATCGACCACGCCCTGGTCACCGCCGAGGACGTCAAAGGGATGGAGCGCTTCCTGACCGAGACCTTCGGGTTCTACGCCACCGAGCGTGTGCAAACCTCGCTCGAGCCTGACTGCGACTACATCGGCACCTGGATGACGGGCGGCAACCAGATCCACCAGCTCGCCGTCATCGCCGGTCCGCAAGGAAAGCTCCACCACTTCGCGTTCAAACTCTCCGACTGGAACGAAGTAGGGCACGCCGCGGACCTCTTCTCCATGGACGATGTACCGATCGACGTGGGCCCCACCCGACACGGCATCACCCGCGGACAGACTGTCTACTTCTTCGACCCCTCTGGCAACCGCAACGAGGTCTTCGCAGGCGGCTACACGGCATATCCTGACCGCCCGGTGAGCATCTGGACGCCGGACCAGATCGGCAAGGGCATCTTCTATCACGCCCGTGAGCTGAACGACCGGTTCACCTCCGTCCTGACCTGATCACCGATGACCCTCACCCTGGGCGTGGCCGGATCGGTGCGTCTTCAGCAGACCCTGACGTATGCCGGAGCCCGGGTAGCCGTGGACGCCGCGACAGCCTGTGCTCAGGCAATGGCTGTGCCGGTGAACATCGCGGTGGTCGACCTGGCAGGGGGTCTGTTGGCCTTCGCGAGGCTCGACGGGGCGCCGTTGTTGTCCGGATCCATCGCGCAGGACAAGGCATACACCGTCGCCGCGTTCAACGGAGTCCCGACGCACGCCTGGTTCGCCCTCATCGAGGCCGAACCGGCGTTGCGGGAGGGCATCGTGCACCGCGACCGTCTGGTCATCTTCGGCGGCGGTGTGCCGGTCACCGTCGACGGCACCCTCGTGGGTGCCGTCGGCGTCTCCGGAGGCACGGCCGAGCAGGACCGCGAGATCGCCGATGCGGGTGCCGGCGCAGTTCGCTGATCCCACTGCGCGCAGCAGCCGAAGAGACCTTCAACGTGTACGTTCCTCGCAGCGGAACAGGCCTCCTCCAGCTTCATCGGCATCCGCACCATAGTCACAGGCAACCGCACCACTTCCCAGGTCCGTCCCCAAGGAGCGACATGACCGCGTTCATGCAGCGCATTGCGACGATCGTCGGCTCGGACACCGAGCCCGCGAAGATCCCGATGCCTACGACCCGGATCAGCGAGCGCATCGCCACCGGCACCGGCGCAGACCGCCAGGTGGCGATCCGCTCACTGGCCGAACAGCTAGTCTCCGAGGCCAACGCGGTTCTCGACCAGAGCGATGACCGGCTGTCCCTCATCGACGAGACGCTCCCCAGCGAGCTCGCCTTCCGGGTGGCGTACCGGAGCCGAGCAGCCCGGGTTTCCACCACGTTCGCCGGAGGTACGGCATATGGCCTGCTGGTCGGCGACGGCTTCGAGTCCGAGCTGCCTCAGGAGCTCGATGGCCCCCAGGCGCTGCCGGACCTGATCGTCCGCCTGTTGTTGGAGTCCGACATCAACCACCACCCCGTCACCCTCTGAACAAGGAGAGGCCGTGCAATACGAACTGCGTACCCAAGTCATCCAACCGAAGCGCAAGACCTTCGACAACCTGGTGGCCCGTTATGGCGACCGGCCCGCTTCACGCTACGAAGAGGGCTCCATCGACATCCAGGCCAAGGAGAACTTCCACTTCCGCCCACTATGGGCGCCGGACAAGGAGATCTACGACGAAACCTTCTCCGTTCTCCGGCTGACCGACCCGTACTCCTTCCTGGACCCCCGGCAGTACTACTACGCGCCGTACGTGACCTCGCGTGCCTCCATGTTCGACGCGTTCAGTGCAACGCTGGACTACCTCGAAGAGCGCGGCATGTTCGACCGGCTCCCCGAGGCCTGGAGCGAGCTCTTCCAGACCGTGGTGCTGCCGCTTCGCCACTACGAGTCAGCCGCACAGATGGTCTCGTGCGACACGGCCCGGTTCGGGTTCGGCACCACCATCACCCAGTGCGCGGCCTACGCGGCCTTCGACCGGGTCGGCAACGCCCAGCTCATCAGCCGTGTGGGGATCTCTCTCGGCGGCGGGTCGGCCGATCTGCTCGATGCGGCCAAGACCAGCTGGCTGCAGGACGGCGCCCTCCAACCGCTGCGCAAGCTGGCCGAAGAGCTGCTCGTCCAGCGCGACTGGGGCAAGTCCCTGGTGGCCCTGGACGTAGCCGACCAGTTGCTGTACCCGCTGCTCTACACCTNNGGCCGAGATCGTCGAGACGGCGCTCGACAGTGCCCGGGGTGCCTCGGGCGCCCTGGCTGCCAGGGCCGACCTGCTGGTCACCACTGGCAGCCAGGCTGCTGTCAACGAGTCGGCCGCCGGCATCCGAGAGTTCTTCCGGGCACTCGGGGTCCCCTTGAAGGAGAACCAGTCATGACGTCCACCACGGCTCAGCGCTTCGTCGGCGTCGATATCCAG